>JAQVXF010000166.1:1514-3759 GCA_028709355.1 Syntrophomonas sp. | reverse complement strand
AAAGAAAGGCATCTTGCATGTGGCAGAATATTATAAGAGAGGATTTATTATGGTAGATGATTTGCATTAAGTGCAGCCTGCTTTTAATGGTGGCAATTCTGATCTTTTCATCGGCCATAAATCAGCCGGCAGATGCAGCCTGCTCTGTGGGAGGATGCGGAGCGGGGGATGATTCCTGGCTCACTTCAGCCCAGTCCTTCATCAGCTCAGATGTTTCTCTGGTTGGGGTAAGCGCCAGCGCCAATGCCGGCTCCGACTTCGCCTATTCCCGCAGCTTCAGGGCCGGACCGCAGGTGAAATCGATCACAAACAACAGCACAGTATCCACCATTCCCAGCCTGGCCGAGGCGTATGTGACCCCTGGCTCGAGGGAAGAGCTGTTCGTCTCCCCACAAATGCTAAAGTCCCTGGATTCTCTTTCCAGAGATGAGGTGGCGCTTGATGTCTCTGCCGGCCGCTCTCCAGGACAGAGCCGCATCAGAGGGGCGGTCAACATCCCGGCAGGGAGATTCTTTTATGAGAATGGAACCTTGCGCAATACATCGGATCTGGCTGAGCTATTGGGCCGGGCGGGCATCTCCGGCAGCGATTCGGTTATGGTCTACAGCGAGAGCTTCGGATCGGGAGAGGCGACAGCAGTGCTCTATGCATTGCGCTGCCTGGGCCATGATGGGGCAAGGGCTCTGGATGGCGGCCTGGACAATTGGATGGGAGCCAGCCTTCCCCTGGAGAGCAGAGAGACTGTTCGCTCCCCTACGAGCTATTTACCCGGCCGCCCTCTGGAGTCTGCAGCGGACTATGATCTGGCAAGATCCGGCCGGTTGCAGATGGTGGATGCCAGAAGGATTCAGGAGTTCGGGAGAGAAAAGATAGGCAATGCCACCTGGATCAGCCCGGAGAGCCTGCTGGTGGAGGGCAGGCTCAAGTCTAACCTCAACGACACATTTGCCCGGCTTAATACAAGCCAGCCGGCAGTGGTCTACTCGGATGATATATTCGGGGCCTCTTTAGTCTGGTTTGCACTGGAGCTGATGGGATATGACGCCAGGATCTACAGATGGCAGGACTGGCAAGAGCATGAAGACCGCAGCAGTCAGGACAGGATGCTCTAAATCATATGTCGATTGACGAAATCTATAACTCCATGCAACGATCAATGCTTTGCGGTGAGATTTTATGAAGGACGAAGTCTTTTTCGGAGAGGGAATAGCCAGGACCAAAAGCGACTATCCTGACCTCTACAAAGCTATAGTGGCCCTGAACGAGGCTGCCTATACCGGTAAAGCGTTGGACTACAAGACCCAGAAGCTGATAGCCATAGGCATAAACGCCGCCGCTTCCGATGAGAGGGCAGCTAAAAAGCAGATGATGAGCGGCATGAAGGAGCTGGGCATCACCAAAGACGAGATCGTGGATGTGCTGAGAGTGGTCTTGCTGACCTCGGGAATGCCTCCTTACACCAAGGGCATGAAGGTACTGGGAGAGATACTGGAGAAATAATTTCCCTGTATAATATTTTTTTATTGTTTAGTAATTTTAGCTTATTCAATCAGAGATGGCCTTCTTTCTCAGCAGCCGGTTGTAAGCCAGGGCAAACCTGTGCGTCTCATCCCTGATTTCCTGCAGGTAGAGCGAGGCCTTCTCCTCCTTTTTTATGTCCAGAGGCCCGTCCAGCCCCGGCATATAGACCTCCTCCTCTCTCTTGGCCAGGGAGACTATGGGTATCTTCAGCCGCAGAGCATGCAGCTCGGAGAGGGCCGCGGAGAGCTGTCCCTTGCCCCCGTCAGTGACAATCAGGTCGGGCATATCCTGCCTCTCCTCTTTCAGGCGGCGGTAGCGGCGGCGAACGGTCTCAGCAAGCGAGGCGAAGTCGTCTATTCCCGAGACGCTCTTGATCCTGAAGCGGCGGTACTGGCCCCGGTCCGGCCTGCCGCCTCTGAATTGGACCATGGAGCCCACGGAGAAGGTGCCGGCCAGATGGGATATGTCGAAGCACTCTATGACCTGGGGGCTCATCTTCAGGCGCAGAGCCTGTTGCAGGGCGGACAGCTTCTCTCTATCCCCGAAGAAGCCGGCCTCTAGATTCTTTCGAGCCAGATCCAGGAGCATCTTCTTCTCCCCCTGGCGGGGCACTGTGGCTTTGACCTTCTTGCCCCTCCGGTGGGTGAGGAAATCAACCAGAGACTGCTCCAGGGGATGCTCTAAAATCAGCTCCTCCGGCGGCTCCCTCTCCGAGTAGTACTGC
>JAQVXF010000166.1:0-1504 GCA_028709355.1 Syntrophomonas sp. | reverse complement strand
CTCCTCCAGGAAGCTGTCGCTGCTGGAAAAGACATAATCCTCCTTGCCCTCCAGGGTTCCCCGGTAGACCCGGAAGAGCATGAGATAGACGCTGGAGCCCTCCACCTGGTAGCTGATTATATCCTGGTCATAGCTGCGGCTCCTCTCCACCTGCTGGCGTTCCTGAAGATGCTGCAAGGCCCTGATCTGGTCTCGCAACTCTATGGCCCTCTCAAACTCCTGCCGGGAGGAGAGTTCGGCCATCTCCTCCTGGAGGGACGTGAGAAGCTCATCCGTCTTTCCGGCCAGGGCAGAGGCAGCCCTGGAAGCCCCGGCCCGGTATTCTTCCCGGCTGATATGACCCCTGCAGGGTCCTGAGCAGTGGCTTAGATGGTAGCGCAGGCAGGGCCGCTTGGGAAAGCGCTTGCATGTGGCCAGGCCAAAGGTCTTGCGAACCGTCTGATAGACGAAGGTCCTCTCCCGGGAGGAGATAAAGGGGCCGAAGAAGGAACCCCTGGCGCTTCTCCGGCGCGATATCCTCAGCCGGGGGAAGTCCTCGTCGGTCAGCTCTATGCCTGCATATCGAGAGGAGTCCTTGAGCTTGATGTTGTAGCGGGGCTGGTGCTTCTTGACCAGGGTGTTCTCTAAAAGCAGGGCCTCAAGCTCGGTGTTGGTTACTATGAAATCCAAGCCCCCAGCCGCAGCCACCAGGGCCCCGGTTCTGGGGCCTTGGTCCTGCTTTTGGAAGTAGCTGGAAACCCGCTTTTTGAGATCTCTGGCTTTGCCTACGTAGATCACCACATCCCGGCTGTCTTTAAAGAGGTAGCATCCGGGCAGATGGGGCAGCGAATCCAGGCAGATCATATTTTTAGTCCTGATGAGATGGGGGGATTTTTATCTTTTCCTCTGCTCTCCTCGAGGACAGGGCGATAGGATGATCTTCCAGCAGGCCCAGATATACAAATCTGCTTCCTCTTTGCTATTTCGCCAGGAGGAGGAACAAAAAGGATCTGCGCATCTTTCCTGCTCTCGGACCCAGGATGAGACAATATCGGTGACGAGAGGCCAGGATCATTGAAATCAAATCATCGGAGGAGATAGATATGAGAATATTGGCTTTATGCCTGATGATGATCGCCCTGGTGGCGGTCTCCGGCTGCGCCCAGACGGAAAAGAGCGATGAGACGGCGGCTATTGAGCAGATAAAGAGCGAGAGAATGAATATCTCCAGCGGGAGTCTCTCCTATCCTGCTTATCTGGCAGCTCCAGGCAAAGAAGGAATCTGGCCCGGAGTGGTCATGATTCACTCCTTCAACGGCCTTGAGCCCGGCTATCTTAGACTGGCGGACAGCCTGGCTGCTGAGGGTTATGTGGTCGTAGCTCCAGAGTGGCAGACATTCAACCGCACACCATCCGATGAGAGCGTGGGCCGGCTGATTCAGGACTGCTCGGCCTTGCTCAAAGAGAGGGACGATGTAGAGGCAGAGAATCTGGGACTGACCGGCTTTTGTGCCGGGGGAAGGTA
>JAQVXF010000165.1 GCA_028709355.1 Syntrophomonas sp. | reverse complement strand
CTTGATCAGGATGAGATTTTGCAGGAGTTCTGGCTTAAGGGAGAACTTTCCGGGTATCGCTTCTACAAACAGTGGGGACACAGCTATTTTTCTCTGAAAGATAAGGATTCGGTGATAAGCTGCGTCATGTTCAAGAGCAGGGCCCACTCTATCGATTTTGATCCCTGCGACGGGATGGAAGTGATGCTGCGCGGCTATGTTGCGGTATATGCCCGACAAGGCAAATACCAGGTCTATGTCCAGGATATGCTTCCTTTTGGGACCGGCAGCCTTTTTCTCTATCTGGAGCAGCTGAAGTCGCGTCTGGCTGCCCAAGGGTATTTCGAAACGCAACGGAAGAGGGATATCCCTCGCATAGCCAACCGAATCGGGGTGGTTACATCCCAGGATGGGGCCGCTCTGCAGGATATCCTGAAAGTCATCCGCCTGCGACATCCGGGCGCTCAAGTGGTGTTGGCCCATAGTTCGGTGCAGGGCCAGGAGGCTCCCCGCGAATTGGCCGCGGGAATAAGGATGTTAAATGAATACGGAGCCTTGGATGTCATCATTGTAGCCCGTGGGGGAGGTTCCCTGGAGGATCTGATGGCCTTCAACAGCGAGGAAGTGGTTAAGGCGGTGGTGGCATCAGACCTACCAGTCATCTCCGGGGTGGGACATGAGGTTGACCTGACCCTGTGTGATTTGGCCGCCGACCTGCGGGCGGCAACACCCACCCAGGCTGCTCAACTCGCGGTTCCTGACCACACGGCGACCAGGCGGCAACTGGAAGATCTCAATACCCGGATGGGGAGATGTATGCAGCGACACTTGGTCAACCGGCTGGAGAGGCTGGATCGCTGCCTGATGAGAAAGCTGTGGCGGCAACCGGATTGGCTGGTCCAAAAACAGAGGGAGAGGTTACTGTCTCACCAACAGAAATTGGCTGCGGCCATGATGGATGCGATTAGGTCAGGTGAGCACCGTTTCGATTTGGCCGCACGAGGCTTGGACAATATGAGTCCCTTAAGGGTCTTGAACCGGGGCTATGCGATGGTGACTCGGGAAGGTCAGTTGGTGAGGAGCATCGCTGCAGCCACTGAAGGTGATCAGTTGGAGGTTGAGTTGATTGATGGCCGATTTACTGTTTTGCTGCAGAGCAAGGAGAAGGTGGACAGATGGAAGAACTAGATTTTGACATGGCATTGGGGAGGCTGGAGGTAATAGTGGAGCAATTGGAATCGGGCCAATTAAGCCTGGAAGCCAGCCTGGTCATTTTCGAAGAGGGGGTAAGGTTGTCGCTCTATTGCCAGCAGCAACTGGATAAGACCGATGGCAAGGTGCAGCGACTGCTGCGCAAGTTGAACGGTGAATTGGAATTGGGCGACGTGGAAGGGTAAGGTTGAGAGTGGGAGAGGATAAAGATGAATGTTGACCGGGCACATTTCGAAGCGGAGTTGGACCAGCGCAAGCATTTTATAGAAGCACACCTGCAAAGATACTTGGGCGGAGAAACGCCTCGGCCGGGGCTGATACATGAAGCCATGCATTATGCAGTGATGAATGGGGGCAAGCGGCTTCGGCCCATCTTGGTCATGGAAGCGGCCCGTATCGCTGGGGAGGAACCGGACAAGGTGACTCCAACTGCCTGTGCCCTGGAGTATATCCATTGTTATTCGCTGGTCCACGATGATCTGCCGGCTATGGATGACGACGATTTTCGACGCGGTAAGCCCACCTGCCACAAGGTATACGGCGAGGCCAACGCCATTCTGACCGGTGATGCACTGTTGACGGGAGCCTTCGGACTGTTGGCGGCAAATTCTGAGCTAGAGGGTATCGATATCAAAGATGTGCTCCAAGTGATCCAGGAGGTAGCCCAGGCAGCTGGCAGCCGTGGTATGATCGGCGGGCAGGTAATCGACCTGGCCGGGGATGCCTGCTTCTCTCCGGCTGCTTTGAGCGAATTACACCGCCTCAAGACCGGTGAGCTTTTCAAGGCGGCTCTGAGAGCGGGAGCCATTTTAGGCAAGATGAAGAATCAAGACCTGGAAGCCCTGACCCGCTATGCTTATAGTTTCGGGCTGGCTTTTCAGATCACAGATGATATCCTGGATGTCAGCGGGGACCAGACGTTACTGGGTAAGCCTGTCGGCAGTGATGATAAAAATGCGCGCATTACCTACATCAGCTTATATGGGTTGCCAGGCTCGATCGAAAAGGCTCGCCAAAGCGTGCAGGAGTGCCTGGTTCACCTTAGCTGTTTCGGTCCGGAAGCCGAATTTCTGCGTAACCTGGCCCGTTACACCCTGATCAGAACTTTCTAGGTATCCTTGGCGATCAATACCAGGCCTTTGACATGCTGCAGGATGTAATTGGATACACTCCCCATAAAAAAACGGTTCACCGCGGTACGGTTGTGAGAACCGACCGCCACCAGATCTACACCTTGCTCCTCAACATATTGCACTATTGCCCGACCTGGACTTCCTTCCAGGATTTCAGTATGTACCGGGATGTTGGCGGCGCTTACCTTGGCGGCCGCTTCCTTTAATACTTTCGCCAGGTGCTCCTGGCTGTTTTCCTGCAGAAACTTCATTATGGCCGTGTTATCAGGGTAGATCCCCTCCAAAGAGACGGTACTCTGGTACACGATTGGCAGCGCATAGGCAGACACCAGGTAGATGGTAGCACCCGAATCATGGGCTATTTCCATCGCCGCATCCAAGGCCTTCCTGGCCTGGTTGCCATCATCATAAGCCACCAAGATCTTCTTAATCATGACTGCCCCCCCTTTTTTTGCTCGCGTTCTATTCTGCACTTATCCTCAGCCAACCTTCAGTACTTTGGTAATTTAAGTCTATTCTTAATCCTAGTGACTGTAAAGAAATGAACCCGATCATAGTCTGGTTTGGGGGCTGGGAATCGAGTGACCAACCGGCCTAGGCCAAACAGACCGCACTTGACAGCAGGAATGGCTGCTGGCTGAAATCAGCGGTGCAATCAGAAGGAAAGGGTCACATTTCAAAGGAAGAGATGATAGCAGGGGAGGGAGCGTTCGAACACAGTCGGGGAAAAAGGTTGTTAAGGTTTCTAGTACGAATTCGGGTTTAGAATCGCTTGCCAGCAGTTTGTGGGGGTAACTGACCCTTTACCAGCATTCGGGAGCAAGAGTAAATAATTAGGAGCGGGAACAGTGAAAACCGCGTTTATCCAATCAGAGCGATAATTATCTGCATGCACCACCTTAGAGAAGCGTTTAAATATTGAGCGGCAAGATTTATACTTAGCCAAGAGGAAAAACATGTGCGAATTTTCACAAGGGAGTAAAACACGGAAATGCAGTAGAAGAGGGGGTGACGACATGAAAAAGCAATTAGGGGTATTCAGCGACTGGCACAAAAACTATCTTAATGTAATCGACAACCTCTATGGTTTAGAGGAGAATCCGGTGATGACCATGACTGAGATAACAGAGCAATGGCACAGGGTTTTGGGGACAATGAACAAGGCCGTGCCTGAAACAAGTCCATTCTTGGGCGGTATCGATACTTATATTTCCGCCTTGGAAGAGATGCACGGCGAGTTGGTCCTGCATCCACTAATGTCGGTGATGGAACGTTGTGAAGAATGGCAGCGGTGTTTCAGCGCCAACCCGGTCTCCCTGCAGGTGCGGACAAAACCCACCGTATCAGGAGAGGAAAGGCGTACCTGGGCACTGACTTCGGCTTCATAGGTTAATCCAGGGTAAATTTAGTTTTGCTCCAATAGATTGTGAAAATATA
>JAQVXF010000009.1 GCA_028709355.1 Syntrophomonas sp. | reverse complement strand
TACAATTCCTGACTGCTGCCAAAACTGAGCGGGAAGCCACCGAACAAATCATTCACCTTGCTCAAGCAGTTGGATTCAAGACCCTGGAAAAAATCGATGTTCCCAAAGCTGGGGATAGACTGTTGATAACCAACAAAGGCAAAATAGCGGCTTTGGTTATAATCGGCACCCAACCGCTGGAAGAAGGATTCAATATCGTTGTTTCCCATATAGATAGTCCGCGATTGGATCTCAAAGCCCGGCCCATTTATGAGGCTGATGGTATGGCCTTACTGAAGACCCATTATTACGGGGGCATCAAGAAATACCAGTGGCCCGCTATTCCGCTGGCACTGCATGGGGTGGTGGTCAAGAAAGATGGTACGATTAAGAATATAACAATCGGTGAAAAAGCTGAGGATCCAGTATTTACCATAGCGGATCTATTGCCCCATTTGGCTAAAGACCAGATGGAGAAGAAGATGTCGGAAGCCGTAACTGCGGAAAGCCTTAATGCGCTTATCGGCAGTCGTCCTTTGTTGCAGCGGGAACAGGACCCGATTAAAGCTTTTGTCCTCAATGTCCTTCAGGACCGTTTCAACATAGTTGAGGATGACCTAACTAGTGCAGAACTGCAGTTAGTGCCAGCGTTTCCAGCCCGGGAGGTAGGTTTGGACCGGAGCATGATCGGCGCTTATGGTCAGGATGACCGAGTCTGTGCTTACACTTCGCTGCGCGCGGCACTGGAAGTTGAACAACCGGCCCGAACCGCCCTGTGTCTCTTTGTGGATAAAGAAGAAATTGGCAGCGCCGGCAATACTGGACTTCAATCGTTATTGATAGAGAACATTGTTGCGGAGATAATGCACAAGGCAGGGCGCAATGATTATTTCAGCCTACGCCAAGCGCTGGCTTCTTCCCATGCTTTGTCCGCCGACGTAAATGCCGCCATCGATCCCAATTATCCAGAGGTATTCGAAAAGATGAATAACTCCTTTATGGCCCAAGGGGTGGTAATCACCAAATATACTGGTTCGCGGGGGAAATCGGGGTCAAACGACGCCAATCCTGAATATATAGCCCGCATCCGGGATCTTTTCGATGAGGCCGGAGTAGTCTGGCAAATCGGAGAATTGGGCAAGGTAGATATCGGTGGAGGAGGCACCGTTTCCCAATATATAGCCCATTATGGAATGGAAGTGGTCGATTGCGGAGTAGCCTTGCTGGGCATGCATTCGCCCTTCGAGGTATCGAGCAAGGTGGATGTATACATGGCCTACCAGGCATACAAGGCGTTTATGCAGGGGTTCACCCTCAAGGGTAACCAATCCAAGGCAGCCGAAAAAAGAGGTGATACGACATGGCAGAAGACAACCTCCGACTTACGCAAATGGTCCGAGCGGCTGGCTGAGCAGCCAAAATAGGTCCGGGGACCTTAGAAAAAGTATTGGATGGGTTGGTCTGGCCCCATGATCCTAATCTGCTGGTGGGGATCGATAGTCGTGATGATGCTGGAGTATATCGCCTGACTGAAGACATAGCATTGATCCAAACCCTGGATTTCTTCACGCCCATGGTTGACGACCCATTTATTTTTGGGCAGATTGCGGCCGTGAATGCCTTGAATGACGTCTATGCCATGGGGGGGCGCCCTTTACTGGCGATGAACCTGGCTTGTTATCCAGAGTGCCAGGATATGTCGGTTTTAAGAAGGATACTGGAAGGCGGATTGGATAAGGTAAAAGAAGCAGGGGCATTGATAGTAGGGGGGCATACGGTAGATGACAACGAACCCAAGTACGGTCTGAGCGTCTGTGGAACAGTCCATCCCAGCCGCGTGATATGCAATAGTGCTGCCATCCCCGGGGACCGCTTGCTGTTGACCAAACCCCTTGGCAGTGGCATAATATCTACCGCCTTAAAGGCTGGCATGGCATCACCTCAAGCCATCGCGGAAGCAGTTGCATGGATGACTACCTTGAACAAGGAAGGCTCTGAAGCCATGCAGAAGGTTGAGGCGCGAGCAGCGACCGACATCACTGGATTCGGATTGGTGGGCCACCTTTATGAAATGGCGATGGCCAGCCAGGTAGAAATAGAGTTGAACGCCGAGCAGGTATTGTTTATGGAAGGCGCTTTAGACTATGGGAGGATGGGATTGATCCCAGCGGGAGCCTATACCAACCGGGATTATCTGCTTGATAAAGTACAGTATCTGGAAGAGGTGGATGATACGCGCCGGGAACTATTGTTTGCTCCCGAGACAGCTGGGGGCCTTCTGGTAGCCCTAGACGAGGGTAAGGCGGGACGGTTTATGGAAACCATGCAGCAACAAGGAGCCCTCTGTTTTGATATCGGGCGAGTGTTGGCGGCAGGATTCAGGCCTATCAGGATACGACGATAAGGACGGATAAAAACGGCAGAGGCCGTCTGGGGTGATTGTGGTGGAGCGAAAGGTCTTCCAACTGGGGGATGTAGTCAAGATGAAAAAGCAGCATCCTTGCGGGAGTTTCACCTGGGAGGTGGTGCGAATGGGAGCCGATATCAAGATTAAGTGTACCGGCTGCGGCAGGTTGGTGATGTTAGCCCGCAGTGAATTCGAGCGCAAGATGGTGCGGGTGGTGTCTGAGAATTAGGTTGATTTCGAAAAAGACACCTGCCGGGTTGCATCTCTTGACATGGAGCTGTTATAATACAGTGTAAGTCCCTGCCCCGAACAAAGGTTCGGGGCCATTGCTCGTGCAGCGGGCTTAGTCCATAGGGAGGAGGTGTGAGAATGCGTGAATACGAGATGATGTTTATCATCAAACCGGACCTGGCTGAAGAAGCTCTCGTGGAGATCAAGGACAGACTGCGTAAAATAATTGAAGATTTTGGCGGAGAGTTTACCGAGGAAGTTGGGGGATGGGGTAGGAAGCGCATGGCGTACAGAATCGAAGACTATGCAGAGGGTATCTACTGTTTATGGCTTTTCAAGGGTCAGCCCGAGACTGTCCAGGAATTGGACAGGGTCATAAAGATATCCGATAGTCTGATGCGCCATATCATCGTTCGCAAGGACGAAAAATAAAGGTAAACGGGCAGAGAGGAGAGGACCATGCTAAACAAGGTGATTTTGATTGGGCGGCTTACGCGCGATCCGGAACTGAAATATATCCCTAATGGAACGGCGGTGGCCACTTTTTCTCTGGCTGTGGACCGGAAGTTCAACCGGGATGAAACCGACTTTATCGATATAGTTGCCTGGCGGCAACTGGCGGAGAACTGCGCCAACTACCTGGGCAAAGGTCGTTTGGCGGCGGTAGAGGGCCGTCTGCAGGTTCGCACCTATGAGGCCAAGGACGGGCAGAAGC
The DNA here is from genome assembly GCA_028709355.1 of Syntrophomonas sp. GTDB lineage: Bacteria > Bacillota > Syntrophomonadia > Syntrophomonadales > Syntrophomonadaceae > PHAA01. Next base: position 12,486 of record JAQVXF010000009.1, on the reverse strand, counting down.
GCAAAGTCACCGAGGTGGTGGCGGATGATGTCCGCTTCCTGGACCGGAGCAGTTCTGGATCTGCTCCGAGTTCCTTTACCAAAAGGGAACCGGACCCGTGGGAAGACCTGGGCCGTGAGGTCAAGCTGGAGGACATCGATATCGTGAACCGGGAAGACGAAGATGATATACCGTTCTAGAATAAGGAGGACGACACCTTGATGAAACGAGATAAACGGAAAAAAAGGCGTCCATGCACGTTCTGCGCGGACAAGGTTGAGGGCATAGATTACAAGGAATTGGCCAAGCTGCGGCGCTACATCACAGAACGGGGCAAGATACTTCCCCGCCGGATTACCGGCAATTGTGCCTTACACCAGCGGCAATTGACGGTGGCCATCAAACGGGCCCGGATAATGGCCCTGCTGCCATATACATCGGAATAGATAATATAGAATCAAGCATAATATTATTCTCGGAGCCCACTGAAGCCAGTGGGCTTTTTGCTGCCGATATCTTAGTTGGAATGGATCATGCAGAACAGCGGTGTAATTATCTCAAACGGCAACAGGGCTAAAGAGGATTGGGCATAGATATATGACAGCAGTGCAGATAGACAACAGCCAAGCAGGAAAAATAGATACCCGTGCCGAAAGAGACTCCTGGAGGTGTCTCAAATTGAAAAGGGAACACGATCGCCCCGACGATCCCAAAGTGGTGGAGTGGCTGAAGTCGGATTTGGTCGAGAATATGGGAGTGCTTTTCAAGACGCTCTTTAAAGCGGGCAATGACGCTACGATAGATGCCTTGGCAGCCCTGATGATAAATGCCTACATTTTAGGACGCAGGCTCGGAATCAATTTCCAAGTACTCGACATGCGGATCAAGCATCAGATTAACACCAGTATCAGTGACCTTAACGAGGTCGACCATATCCATGGGGACCTCACCCAACTACAAAGTTACATCGAGGGCCGGGGCAAGGACAACAAGAAGAGGTGATAGGGTGATCAGCACTTTTGTTCGAGTTTTGCTGATTACTTCGGCGGCCTGCCTGGTAATCGGTACCGTGCCTCCCCTTGCGCTCGTCGCAGCATTGTTATGGGGTGTTACTCTGCTTCTGGGAGGTTATTGGCTGGAGGGTAAGCAGACTATTTTCATCTTTGGGTTGAATATGTTGCTGTTGTTCGGATTGGCCGGGAACAGTTTTTTATTTTTCCCCCTTATTTTTGGCGTGCCTTCCCTAATCATGGCACTTCAATTGGGTAATCAAAAAGGCTATTATGAGGTCCAGAGGTGGGGTATGCTATCCGCCGTATTTATAGTCGGATTGTTTCTTGGCGTAGCCTACTATACCGGGCAGGAGAACTATTTGGAGACGAGTCCGCAGATGATTGAGGTCCAGGTGGATGCCAACCTGAAGATGTTGGAGGAAACTGGTTTGCTTCGTATTTATGAGCAACAAGGGCTGAGTGCAGAAGAATTGAGCAGCCAATTCACTTCTATTTATGAGTGGTCCTTGCGTCACTTGCCGGCTTGGTATCTTATCCAGTCCCTATTGGTTGTCTTTGTAGTAATCCGTATTGCAGCCCATTATGGGCGCCGCAAGGGTCTGCCCTTATTAGAGCGAAAGCCATTTACCGAAGAGAGCATGCCTTGGCCAGTGGCCTGGGTTGTTATAATCGGCTTGGCCTTGATGCTGTCAGGTTGGGAAGCGGCCAACCAATGGTTTTATATTGGCTCCAACCTAGTAGTAGCTTCTGCCCCTGTTGCGATTTACTTCGGTGTGGCCACTATGGTTCATTTTTGGCGGCGGATGTCGGTCCGAGCCCGACGCTGGTGGACTTTCATATTAATTTTGAATATAATGTTTTTCACCCTGCCGGCAATAATTTTCATTGGCCTATTGGGTCTATTTGATTCATTGCTGGACTACCGGGGACTGGAGCCAAAAAAGGAGGGACCAAAATGAAGGTGATTCTTATTCAGGATGTCAGAAAGTTGGGCACCAAAGGACAGGTGTTAGAGGTTTCGGACGGATATGGCCGCAATTATCTGATTCCGCAAGGGTTAGCCGAGGAGGCCACTAAGTCACGATTGAAAGAGATCGAGGAGAAGAGCGTCAAAGCCGAGAAGAAAAAGAACACTGAAAAGGAAAACGCGGAGGCCCTGAAAAGCAAATTGCAGGGGCAAAGAGTCCAGATCAAGGTCAAAACGGGTTCCGGGGATCGTCTTTTCGGGGCGGTGACGGCTAAAGAGATATCTGAAGTTCTGCAACAAAGATTTGGAGTGGTAATAGACAAAAAGAAGATCGAAACCAGTGAACCCATAAAGCATTTAGGTAACTACACGGTCAAGATAAAAATATATCCAACCGTACAAGCAGAGATCAAGTTGGTGGTCGAATCCGAATAGTCTGAGGACTGACGATCGAAGCGGATACATCGATTGGAACGGGCGAGAACCCAGATAGATTGGCCCGCGAGAGGTACTGAAGCAAGGCGGCTCACATTGACATTCAAATGATCCATCTGCTAATATTAGTTGGTTGGGAATTAGGGCACAACAGGCCCCAGAGTATAACAGTATCGACGATTCAGTATAATGAACCAGGGGGTGGGCGGATGCCAGCCGTAGTTTTAGTGGGAGCTCAATGGGGTGATGAAGGCAAAGGCAAGATAACCGACTATCTGGCCGATCAGGCCGATTGTATAGTTCGATATCAGGGAGGCAGCAACGCTGGTCATACGGTGGAATTGGACCACGAAAAATTCATGCTGCACCTTATACCATCAGGCATATTATATCCGGAAAAGACCTGCATTATAGGTAATGGAGTCGTAATTGACCTGGGCAAACTTATCGAAGAAATAGATGGCCTTCACAAGAGGGGCGTCAGCACCAGCAATCTTAGAATAAGCAGTAGGGCATCAGTGGTCATGCCCTACCATAAAAAACTCGATGAGATAGAGGACCGAACCCACAACATAGGTACAACCAAGCGGGGCATCGGACCTACCTATGCCGATAAGATCAGCCGGGTGGGTTTCCGGGTGAGCGACCTTCTGCAGGCGGACCACTTTAGAGTTCGGTTTAACGTTGAGGCGGGCATGAAAAACCGGTTACTGCAAGAGTTCTATGGTGAAGCGGGCTTCGATATTGATGAAATGATTAGTGAACTGATGGCTCAGATAGACAGGTTAAAACATTACGTGGTCGACACTTCGTTGCTGGTTCACTCCAATTTGAGGAACGGCAAAAAGGTTCTATTCGAAGGAGCTCAAGGAACCTTGCTTGATATTGACCATGGTACCTACCCCTATGTGACCTCGTCCAATCCGACCGCAGGAGGAGCGTGTGTGGGAGCGGGGGTAGGCCCGACTGAAATCGGGCGTGTGATCGGGATCGCCAAAGCCTATACTACTAGAGTAGGCGAGGGACCGTTCCCCACGGAACTGTTGAATGAGACGGGTGAATTCCTGCGCCAGAAGGGTGCCGAGTTTGGCACCACAACCGGCCGTCCACGCCGATGTGGCTGGTTGGACGCGGTGATCTTGCGCTATGCCGCCCGTATAAACGGACTGACTGACCTGGCTATCACTAAACTCGATGTCCTTGATGAGTTGCCGATAGTTAAGATTTGTGTGGGATACCGCTGTCGGGGCGAATTGCTGAAGGAATTCCCTGAGAGCAATTACGTTCTGCAGGACTGTGTGCCCGAATATATAGAGATGCAGGGATGGCAGCAAGACATAAGTGGAATCACTGAATATGACGATCTTCCACAAGCCACCCGGGACTATGTTAGTGCCGTAGAGGAACTGAGCGGGGTAAAGCAGGCGTTGGTGGCAGTGGGTCCTAAGCGCAATCAGACTATAGTAACCCACACCCTGTTTTAGTTGCCGGCAGAGCAAAGATGGTATATATTGTGAATAATCGGTAGAAGTCATTAGTTTGGGCGCGTAACTCAGCGGGAGAGTGCTACCTTCACACGGTAGAAGTCGTGGGTTCGAAACCCTCCGCGCCCACCATATCAAGTCAAAAATACAGGGCTTTAAAGGCCCTGTATAATTATTAGTAGGTGATTGCTTCTGGGAAGGCCTATCAATACGTTGGTTTGACTTGAGACCGGCGGATAGGATAGAATGTCTCTGTCGACATAATATCGGGCGGGAGTAGCTCAGTGGTAGAGCACCGGCTTCCCAAGCCGGGTGTCGAGGGTTCGAACCCCTTTTCCCGCTCCAGGATTTACGAGCACTTTCATTTAAGTGAAGGTGCTTTTTTATTTGTGTTGAGGGTAGTCGATCGACGGCGAACTAGGCCGCGAAAGGCGCTATTTATCTGTTCAGCTGGAACTTGGACATGATAGAATTAGGCACATAGCAGTTTCCCGCCAGGTCTAATAATCTTCTCATCCAAATTGATGCCCGTGATGGGGAGATTCTGTTGTTGGGAGCGGCATGGCCACAAATATCAAAGGGGCCGGACTGATTGATTGAGTCCAAGATACAGCCGTGTCGGGTGCGGCAAGAAATACGTGTTTGTAGTGAGGTGTTTGGTATTGAAGGTTAAGGAAATCATGACGTGGAATCCACTCACCCTCCATCCTGACCAAAAGGTTGGGGACGTGGTAAACATATTTATGAACAATAAAATTGATGGAGCCCCGGTGGTAGACGAAAATGGAGAATTAGTGGGGCTATTTACCAAGAGTCATATATATCGGGCCATTAATAAAGGTACAGATCTATACACGATCATGGTCGAAGAATTGATGACCCGGGAGGTTTATACAGGACGTCCGGATGATGAATTTGGAGAGGTCGTCAATGCTACGGTACCTAGACTGCCAGTGATAGACGACCAGGGCAAAGTGGTGGGCATGCTTACCCGTGGGGATATCGCCAAAGCATTCTTCTATTCATACAATGACATGTCACTGGAATACGACACGGTCATCAATTCAGCCTATAATATGATAGTTTCGATTGACGCCATGGCTATAATCCGCATCTGGAATTCGGCTGCAGAAGAGTACTTGGGAATAAATGCAGAGGATGCCATCGGAAAGAATATTGCTGAGGTATTGCCCGGCAGCGACTTGATAAATATAGTAGGGACAGGAGAAAAAGAGGCTGTAAAAAAAGTGAAGCTCAATGACCGTTGGTTCATGTCTAACCGCTCGCCAATTAAAAAAGGGGGCAAGATTATTGGTGCAGTGGCCGTTTTACAGGATATATCTGACATAGAGAAAATGTCCGGGGAATTGAATTACGTGAAAGAGTTGAACGAGGAACTGGATGCCATAGTCGAGTCATCTTACGACGGACTCTTTATCACGGACGGCAAGGGTACTACACTGCGATATAATCGTGCCTTTGAGCAGTTGACTGGTATAAGCGCCGTCGAATACCTGGGCAAGGGTGTTGATGAGATCAAACGCGATGGAATTATTTCAGATCCAGTAACCGTTCATGTTTTAGAGCAGGGTAAATCCATCACCGTAATGCAAGAAACCAAGACGGGCAATCTGGTGCTAACCACGGGGAATCCGATTTTTGATGAAAAAGGGAAGATAATCAGGGTGGTTTGTAATGTTCGGGATATAACCGAATTGACCTTGTTGAAACAGGAGTTGGAGAAAGTCCAGGAATTATCGCAGCATTATGAAAGTCAACTCCGTTCCTTAAAGCTACATTTTACAGGTGATGAGAAGTTGGTTTTCACGTCCGCGAAGATGAGCAACCTGGTAGACATGGCCATGAGAGTGGCAACCGTGGATGCTACCGTGCTGATAACTGGAGAGTCAGGCACAGGAAAAGAATTGGTAGCAGAATTGATCCATTCCAGCAGCACCCGCAGCAACAAACCGCTGGTCAAGATCAATTGCGGGGCAATCCCCGAGAATCTTCTGGAATCCGAGTTGTTCGGCTATGAGGCGGGGTCCTTCACTGGGGCGAAAAAGGAGGGAAAGCCCGGTTATATAGAGCTTACTGCAGGGGGAACCTTGTTCTTGGATGAAATCGGTGAGTTGCCTTATAACTTACAGGTCAAATTATTAAGGTTTTTACAAAGTAAGGAGATTACCAGAATCGGGGGGCAGAAGCCCATCAAGGTTGATGTGCGCATAATAACCGCGACCAACCGGAACCTAATGGATATGGTGCAGAACAAAGAATTCCGAGAAGATCTGTTTTACCGGCTCAACGTTATACCGGTCCATATACCCCCCTTACGGGATAGAATCGAAGATATCCCTGCATTGGTAGCTCATTTTACTCAATTGTTCAACCGCAAATACAATTTGAACAAGCGCATATCTCCGGATGTGGTAGATATATTTACTCACTACGATTGGCCCGGCAATGTGCGAGAATTGAACAGCCTGATCGAAAGAACTATGGTAATTACGGATAGAGACATTATAACCCGGGACGATTTGCCCGCTCATATGTGGGATCGTGGGGAAACAGTTTCCTCATATGTTTTGGTTTCGGGCATCGTACCGCTCAAAGTAGCCATCGAAAGTGTTGAAAAACAATTACTGGAAAGAGTCTATGCTCAGGGGCAGACCACCAGGCAAATGGCCAAAAAGTTGGACGTGGACGCTTCAACATTGGTACGCAAAGCTGCCAAATACAATATATCCCGAAAATATAACCGGTTGTAAAAAACGAGAGCCTTGTTGTGAATTGACAACAGGCATGCGCAAAAGCGCAACGGCAACAATGGTGGAATATTGCAACAAAATTTTCGTAGAAGGGGAAATGTTTTCAAGGCAGTTTCCTCTTTTTTCTATCGATGAGAACTATTTGGAATCCCCGACTATATTGACCGCGCAACAAAAGTAACAATAAAGGCAACTGAGACCTGGATTCAGTGTGCCCAAAATGAACAAAATGTGAAACAAAGGACAAACATACCGGAAAACAAAAAAGACACAATCGGTTGCCGAATTGCAACAAACTGCATGGCTATATATTGGTTGATGACTTCAATCTGCCGGTATATAGCCATTTAACGCACATGATACACATTGGCACATAAATTGCATTTCATATTTCCACACAGGTTTGTTCAATGTATTGAACCGTGGACTAGCAGAACCGAGACATCTATATTTGAAGGAGGTGATAATTTGGCGGAAATGGAATCCACTGCAACCAGGGCTAAACGGGGATTGGTGATGGTTATTACCGGAAATGGCAAAGGTAAAACCACCTCTTCTTTTGGTCAGGCTTTGCGCGCTATCGGTCAGGGTTACCGGGTTTGTATCATTCAGTTTATGAAGGGAAGGAAATACGGCGAAGTGCTGGCAGCCGAAAAATATCTTCCTGATCTAAAAATTTTGCAGTTCGGCCTGGATAGCTTTGTAATGCGTGATGACCCCGCCGGAGTGGACGTCCAGTTAGCCTGGGAAGGATTAAAAAAGGCTGAGGAGATTATCCACAGCGGGCAGTATGACATGGTGATCCTGGATGAGATCAATGTGGCGGTGGATTTTGCTCTGATTCCCGAAGAGATGGTTTTGGACTTGATTAAGAAGAAACCACCCGAATTGGATCTGCTGCTTACAGGCCGGTATGCATCTGAAAAGATTAGAGAAATAGCAGACCTGGTGAGTGAAGTAACCGAAATAAAACATCACTATAACGCCGGTATCAAAGACCGGGCCGGGATAGAGTATTGACCGTTGGCGACACCCAGTGCACTTATCAGACATTAGTGTAATAGTTTCCCAATACTGCTTTCACGACGTGAATTAAGAAGGAGGGAGCCCGTTGTTTACACAAGAATTGTTGGATAAATCAAGCCTGATGAGAAAGAAATGGGAAGATGAAGTCAAGAAAATTATCGCCAAGAATGCTGACATGAAGGATCGCTGGAGCACAGTCTCCGACCTGGAAATCAAGAGAATCTACGGCCCCGAAGATATTAAGGACATGGACTTCGAAAAAGACATTGCCTACCCGGGCCAATTTCCATACCTGCGGGGTAATCAAGCCACTGGGTATCGCGGGAAATTTTGGACCTTCAGAATGTTCGCCGGCATGGGCACCGCAGTGGTTACCAACGAGCGCTGGCATTACCTGTTGTCCACTGGTCAAACCGGACTCAGTACCGCTTTTGACTTCCCGACCTTGATGGGCTATGATACCGATTCCCCCAAAGCTAAGGGTGAATGCGGCAAGTGCGGAGTAGCCATTGATACCATAGATGATTTCCGGGATCTGATCAAAGGCATCCCGCTGGATAAGATTACCACCTCAATGACTATCAATCCCCCCGCTACTGCTCTTTGGGCTATGTATTGTGCGTCCGCCCAGGAACAAGGAATACCCCTTACCAAAATCGGCGGCACCATCCAAAATGACATGCTGAAAGAATTCATCGCCCAGAAGACTCTGATGTGTCCGCCGGAACCCTCTGTAAAGCTCATCAGCGATACAGTAGAATTCGGAACCAAATATGTGCCCCGGTGGAATACCATCAGTATCAGCGGTTATCATATTCGTGAAGCTGGTGCTACTGCAGTACAGGAATTAGCATTTACCCTCCGCGATGGAATGGAATATGTCGAAGACGCCATCAGACGTAAAGGATTGCATGTCGATGAGTTTGCCCCGCGTCTGTCCTTCTTCTTCAATTCCCACATCGACTTCTTCGAGGAGATCGCCAAATTGAGAGCTGCCCGCCGGATTTGGGCCAAAGGCATGCGGGAACGTTATAATTCCCAAGATCCGCGCTCCTGGTGGATGAGATTCCATACCCAGACTGCCGGATGTTCATTGACCGCTCAACAGCCTTACAACAACGTGGTGCGGACGGCCACCGAAGCACTGGCGGCGGTGCTGGGCGGGACCCAGTCCCTGCACACCAACTCCTTGGATGAGGTTCTTTGTCTGCCTTCTGACCACGCGGTACAGATAGCTTTGAGAACCCAGCAGCTGATTGCTGAGGAGACCGGAGTGGTAAACACTATCGATCCGCTGGCGGGTTCCTATTTCGTGGAAGCCCTGACCAACGAGATGGAAGAAAAAGCCTGGGAATACATCCACAAGATCGACGAAATGGGCGGAATGGTCGCAGCTATCGAAAAGGGATTCCCGCAGATGGAAATCTCCGATGCGGCTTATAAATTCCAGAAGCAGATCGATGCCGGCGAAAAGATCATGATCGGTGTCAACAAGTACAACATAGAAGATGAAATAGTCGACATCCCCATCGTGGAGATCGATGATTCCATCGAAGCAACACAACTGGAACGTTTGGCTGCGACCAAGCGTAAACGGGATGGCCGCAAAGTGGCGGAATGCCTCAAAGATCTGGGCGAAGCCTGTAAGAAGGGCGAGAACGTAATGCCATTCTGTATAGAAGCTGTCAAGAATTATGCCACCGTCCAAGAGATTTGCGATGTGTATCGGGAAGTCTACGGCGAGTATCGCGACCCTGGCATCTACTAATCAGATTTTGAAGGAGGTAAGCGTTATGGCACAGAGAAGAATTCGGATACTCTTAGCGAAACCCGGGTTGGATGGTCATGATCGGGGAGCCAGAGTTTTAGCCAGGAGTTTTCGCGATGCTGGTTTTGAGGTAATCTACACCGGGTGTCACCAGACTCCGGAGCAGATCGCCGCAACTGCCATCCAGGAAGATGTTGACATGGTGGGCTTGAGCTGTCTGTCAGGCGCCCACAACTATCTCTATCCAGCGGTAGCCAGACTGCTCCAGGCTGAGGGAGCTGATGAAATAGTCGTAGTTGGTGGTGGAATAATTCCCGATAAAGACATTCCGCCTCTAAAAGCCGCGGGCTTAAAAGAAATTTTCCTTCCAGGCGCTACTCTTGACTCGATTAACGACTGGATCAGAGCCAACATAACTCCAAAGGAGTGATTTGCCAATGAAAGATTTAGGTCAAAGGGTGTTGGCGGGGGATGTTCGGGCGGCCTCCCGCCTTATAAGAAATCTGGAAGACCAAATCACTGATACCTATATCGCCATACAAGAAATATTCAAGGAGACCGGAAAATCTCATGTTATTGGGATTACCGGGGCACCTGGAGCTGGTAAGAGCACCTTGACGGATGAACTTATCCAAGCTTATCGCAGCCAAGGCATGACAGTAGGGGTATTGGCGGTGGATCCAACCAGTCCCTTTACCGGAGGAGCACTTCTTGGAGATAGGATTCGCATGCTGCGCCACGCCGAGGATAAGGGAGTTTTTGTGAGGAGCCTGGCCACTCGCGGGGCCATGGGGGGAATATCCAAAGCAGTTGGCGAAGGCATTCATGTTATGGATGTTCTAGGGAAGGATCGGATTATTGTGGAAACCGTGGGGGTGGGTCAACAAGAAGTTGAGATAATCAACCACGCCCATACCGTGATAGTTGTTTTGGTACCTGGGATGGGGGACGAGATCCAGGCTCTGAAAGCCGGGTTAATGGAAATCGCCGATATCTTCGTCATCAATAAAGCCGACCGCGAGGGAGCCGGCAAACTCTACAAAGAAACCATGAATATGGTGCAGATGTCCCGGGATCGGGCTGGTGTTTCTAAGGGGTGGCAAATCCCGGTATTGCTGGTAGAGAGCGTCCTGGAACCCCACAAATTTGCAGAAAGTGTTGAAAAACTGAGAGACAAGATCGATGAGCACTATCAATTCTTGGTGGATCACGATCTGATCTCAGAGCGGATGCGCCGTAAAACGGCGGCTGAGATTCAGGAAGCCCTGTGGGGAGCAATCCTGGCCCCCATAATGGAAAAACTGGAATCCAGCGGGGAAATGAAGAGGATGATTGACCGGACCCTGCTTAAAGAGATTGACCCATACAGCCTCGCCGATGAAATCGCGTGCCGTTATCTGAAAGAGAAACCAGCCAAATAAAGCTGCGCTGACTCATAAGGAAGGTCAGAGATGGGCAATGAATTAGTTATTCGAGTTTTACTTGCAAAGATAGGATTGGATTCACACGACCGGGGAGTACGACTGCTGGCTCGAAACTTAAAGGACGGCGGGGTTGAGGTACTCTATACGGGGCTATATCGCACCATCGAAGAGGTGGCCCAAACGGCTGTTCAGGAAGACGTCGATTTTTGTGGATTGAGCATGCATACTGGTGCTCACAAGCAAACTTTCGCCCAGCTCAGGGAATTGTTGGATTCCCTGGGCGGGGGCGATATTGCTGTCATCGGCGGTGGAGCGATTCCGGAACAAGATCGAAGAGCATTGGTAGAATCGGGAGTAGTCGCTGCTGTGTTCGGCCCAGGTGCCAATTACAATTCCATTGTCGAGTGGATAAAGACCAATGCACCTGCCAGGAATAGTTAGCCTATTGCTGGCAGGTTATTTGTGACCATGTCGCAACCCGGGAGGTAGAAGATATGGGTGAATCGTTGCTGCTGAAAATCGGACAAACCGTTTTTCTTAGAGACGATTCGTTGGTGATAATTGACCGGCGGCGCTTTCCTCATCAAGTTGAGGAACTCATTTGTCCCAACTTTGAAGCCGTAGCTCGCGCTATAGAAATCATGGCCGTGCAAGGTGCCGGTGACATTGCCATAACTGCTGGCTACGGTTTATGGCTGGCAGCCCGGGAGATTGAAAAGAAGAGTATTGTCAAGCCAGGGCAAGGGCAAGTTCTCATAGAAGAGGCTCGGCAGCGCTTGGTCGCGACCCGGCCCACCGGATATCACATAGCGGCTCTACTGAAGAACATGATGGCCAGAACCGATTGGGATTTATACCCGTGGTCGCCGCAAATCCTGACCCAAATCAACAAAATTATAGAAAAGCAGGACACCCGATCACAGTTGACTGGTGATTGGGCTGAGACCCTGCTCCAGGACGGGGATAGAGTCTTAACCCATTGTTTTCCAGGCGCAGGCTTGTTGTATATGTTTCTCAAGGCCCGGCAAAACGGGAAACAAATTCGGGTTGTTTGCACCGAGACCCGGCCTTACTTGCAAGGGGCCCGCCTGACCGCCTGGGCGGTTTCGGAGCTGGGACTGCCGGTAACGCTAATCACCGACAATATGGCAGCCTACTGCATGAACCGGGGGATGGTCAGCATGTTGATAACAGCTGCCGACCGGATTGCGATGGATGGCACGGTGGCCAATAAAGTCGGGACCTTCCAACTGGCACTGGCAGCCAGCTACCACATGATCCCATTTTATGTGTTGGGTTACGGGGGGCCGGACAAGAAGACTCCATCTGCCCAAGAAATTCCGATTGAATGCCGCGATCCCCAAGAGGTGTTATTTTTTAATGGGATCAGCATAACCGGGCAGCAGGTGGATGGATTTTACCCGGCGTTTGATCTGACTCCACCTAATCTGGTGACGGCAGTTGTGACTGACCGGGGGATTTTATCTGTAGATGAAGTAGGCAGTTACTGGTCATTATCGCGATAGCACAGAATGAAAAAAGATTAGGACAAAATAGGAGAAGGGAGAATGGCAAATGGCAATTATAAAGGAGAATTACTTGATTCCTCTGAATCGCAT
>JAQVXF010000164.1 GCA_028709355.1 Syntrophomonas sp. | reverse complement strand
AGCAAAGAACTTAAGCGGAAGTATGGCCTGCCTCTCAAAAATCAGCCAGGCATCGTGGTCATCTTCGGTTATCCCCGGATAAAATTCAGCAAATCTATCAGGCGGCGTCTGGCCAAGGTTACCTACTATCAGCGGAAGGAAAATGCTTAATGATGATTCCTCATCCAGTTATTTGGCCTATCAACGTGGTGAGGGTCGGTGCTGGTTGCTCAATGAGCTATTTCTTCCGTCTCCAGGATGTTATCGATTAGTTGGGCGGTATAGGCTGCATTTTCCCTTTTGACAAAATCGGCATGTCGGCAATTGGCTTCCAGTAATATGAACTGACTAGATCTTGACTCCCAATAGCGATATGAGCTGTTTCGGGCTAATTGTTGCTGAAGAGCCCGGAAATAGACGACCTTACCTGGCAGGGGATCTGGCTGGTGGGTCTGCAGGAGCGATTTCATAAAGACCACTTGCCGGTCGGAGACAGCGGCAATATCACCCCACCTACGTTCCAGGCGGCGGCTAACCAGATGCCTTGCCCGGGCTGAAAATTCCGACAAAACATATTCATCCTGCAAGGTCCCCATCTTTTTATAGATTAGACTGGGCCATTGTCCAATGCGGGCGTTCTTGAAACTGCTGATGGTACCGCGCACGGAACTCTGCAGCAAGGTGTTTCTAGCGTGTCTCCTTGAATAAGTGTCCAGCATGAAGACGATGACCGGGAAGCCTTGCTGGGCCAGGACCCAACCTACTTCGTATGCGATCTGGCCGCCTATGCTCAATCCAGCCAGGTAATAGGGACTGCTCTTTTGGACTGCCTGGATTTCCCGGGCGTAGGCCAAAGCAACTTCCCGCATTGTTGTTGCTGGCCCCCAGGTTTCCTTGGTCAGGTTCAGATTCAAGCCGTAGATCGGACGCTCTTTGTATAGGTTTTCAGCCAGGAGATGATAGCTGACCACGTCGCCATTGATATCATGCATGAAGAAGATGGGTGTCAGGGTACCCCCTGGTCTCAAAGGGACAAGGTGTTTAAAGGTATAAGATTTGGGAGTGGCATCGGCCAACTCGGCTAGTTCGCGAATGGTCGATTTTGTAAAGAACTCGTTTACGGGCAGTACACATCCCAAACTATCTTCTATAGCAGCCAGGACCTCGGCGGCGCTGAGGGAATCCCCGCCGATATCAAAAAAATTGTCATCAAGAGACAGGAACTCCTGGTCCAGGATGTTTTCCCAAATTTCCCTGATGACATACTGGGTGGAAGTCAACTGATATGGGTCAGCACCCGAAGCTCCCCGCAATGATTCTGCGCTGTAACCCAAGACTGCCAGCTGATCATAGAGAAGGTTGCGTTGGACTTTGTTGGCTGCACTCGCCGGTATCCGGTCTACCTGGTATAGCAAGGTGGGCAGTTTAAAGGGTTTGATTTGATCTTTTAGGGCCGCTCTCAACTCACGCAATCTGATGGGAGGCCCGTCGCCACTTACCACCACTGCTCCGACATTTTCATAGCCCTTGCGGTTGGGGTAGGGAAAAATCGCTGCATCTTGGATGTGTCCCAGTGATTTTATGGCCTCTTCCAGTTCATATGGAGAAACCTTTTCTCCGCCGCGGTTGATCAACTCTTTGAACCGGCCGGTAATGAACAGGTACCCGTTATCGTCCAGAAAACCGGCGTCACCGGTCCGGAACCAACCGTCGCTGAAGCTGGCTTCATCGGTCTTGGGATGGTTTTCGTAACCCGGGAAAAGGTGGGGGCCTTTAACTTGTATCTCGCTGTCATGAATACGCACCTCCAGGTGGAAAGGGATTCCTACCGAGCCCTCCCGGTATCCTTGTGGGGCCTGGCAGCTGGAGGCGATATGGCCGACTTCGGTCAAGCCATAGGCGATGTTCACGTCGGCATTGAGACGTCGTTCAATTCTGGTTTTCAGATCACCGGATAGGGGTGCGCCGGCCAAGATCACGTTAACCTTCTGCCGGTGCCGAAATTCAACACCGCTTTTTTCCAGGTATTCAAGCAGTGCTATCATACCGGCCGGTTGATAATAGAAATGAGTGATGGGGTAGTTCTGCAGCGCTGCCACAATTCTTTGCGGGAAGGCACCGTCAGTGTAGATGAGCCGACCATTGGTTATCAATGAGATGATGGCCAGGCGCTGGCTTATCTCACGCTCGAGCTTGATCGGCAACAGCTGGATGGAATTGGCGTCGAATCTGTCATAGGCGGCTAGTGCGGTGATACTGTGGAGCATGTCATCATATGATCTGGGTACTACTTTGACTTTGCTGGTGGTCCCCGAGGTAGTGTAGACGCATACGATGTCCTCGTCTTGATTGGTGCGCATGACAGGTTGAGCTGGGTGGCTCACCAACTCGAAGACCAGATTCTTATCCGTATCGCAGCTAAAAAGGATGATGCCGGTTCCTTTTATACGGGCTGCATCTGCAATGGCTCCACTGGGCTGGTCGCATAACAGATAATCTACTGCCAAGATTTCCAGGTACTCCAGGTGTATCTGCATGTCATCACCATTTTCCCATGTCATCAGGGTCGCGGTTTCCATGAGACCCAACATGATGGGGATATAGGAAAGGTGATCAGCGGTAATCAAGGCCACCCGGGCAGGGGATTTAACATCGAATCGTTCGAGGGCGGTGCGGGTTTGCACGATCGACTCGATAAGTTTCCCGTAAGCCAGATGTTCACCTGTATGGGAGGTGATGGCTGGCTTGGCCGGGTCATTCGATTTCGAAACAATCAAATCATAGAATAGAGCCTTATCCCTCGCCATCGTGTACCTGCTTTCGCTGTTGATGATTGTTGTCGCCTGTCGGCTGTTGTTTCCTTGAGCCAAGCCCATAGGCTTAGACTATTCGGGCCCGTTAAGCTGGCGGCCAACTGCAAGAGTATGAATACCACACTGTTGGCCGGAATGGGTTACAATGGTTAGAAGCATTCGCCCCATCGGAGTGATTCGATGCCAACCTTACCACAAGCCTTGCCAGTTCTTCCGTCACGAGGCTGTTGACATCGCCACAAAAACACCGGGAGGAGAGAAAATGTTAAACATTAACCTGCCAGGACGCGACCTTAAGTTGGAATTACGCAACTTATTACTTGATGTAAACGGGACCCTGACCCTTGACGGTGATTTGATTCCTGGAGTGGCTCCTCGTATAGCAGCGCTTAAGGAGAACCTCGAGATAACCCTCCTGACCTCCGATACCCAGGGGAAAGGGGCCCAGGTAGCGGATGAGCTGGGGGTGGCGTTTTTCAAAGTCGGCTCTGGCCAGGGAGGACCCGACAAACGGGATTTCTTAAATACCTTGGGTCCGGAGGGTACGGTGGCCATCGGCAACGGCTTCAATGACCGCTACATGCTGAAGGATGCGGCGGTCTCGATTGCCGTCATCGGTGGCGAAGGGGCCTGTGTAGAGGCGCTGCGCCGGGCGGATATCGTCGTTGCCAGTATTCTTGATGCCCTGGACATAATCCTTAACCCCCTGCGCCTGATCGCTACCCTGCGAGATTAGCTGTGTATCCTCACAAGGCCGATTTATCCCTCTGATGCGCGAAGATTTCGCCGGACACTTACCTGAAGGTTGGATTCAAGCCGGGCTTACTCATTGAACAACCGGCCTTCTATTACAAATTATAGATATTGGTCAGGACTGTTTTGCCAGCCTGGTACTTGCTGTTGAAGGTGGCATATTGGTTTTGGATCTGGTCATTGAGGGTCTGGGCTTCGATGTATTTTTTGTTGGCGGCAGCATAATCGCCTTTGCTTTCAAATGTGGC
>JAQVXF010000163.1 GCA_028709355.1 Syntrophomonas sp. | reverse complement strand
CTCCACTAGCTGTGCGGCACTGGCCGGATCGGAAACATCGGCGCCCAGCACCACACCCGATCCCCCTGCCTGCTCGATAAGGTCCAGTACTTCTTGGGCCTGGGCGCGGTTGCCCTCTGCGTCCACCTTATCATAATAGTTGATGGCCACCGTACAGGTCTTAGCCAGCTCGATAGCAATGGCCCGGCCAAGACCCCGGGAACTCCCAGTTACCAAGGCTACTGGTTTACTCATATGGAATTCACCTTCTCCATCAATTTTTGCAGGCTGCGGTTGTCACCTACTTGCCCCAAGATCCGGTTCTTGTCTATCTTCTTGATCAATCCCGACAAGCTGGAACCCGGTCCGATCTCGACGAAGTAATCCACCAAATCCATCATATAGCGTACACTCTGCTCCCAGCGCACCGGCGAGTATAGCTGCTGAACCAGTAGTTGTGGTATCTCGGCCAGCTCATAGGCGGAGGCAGTCACATTGGAGACCACAGGCACCTGAGGCCGATCGAATTTTACCCCGGCTAGGGCTGCCGCGAATTTCTCCGCACACTCTCGGAGCAAGGGGCTGTGTGAGGGAACACTGACCGCCAGCAGCATGGTTTTAGCACCTTTCCCCTTCAATGAAGCCGCTGCCGCCTCGACCGCCGCTTTCTCACCAGAGATGACCATCTGCCCGGGGCAATTGTAGTTGGCCACAGTCACTATCCCTTCCTGTCCACGACATATCTCCTCTACCGCAGCGGTATCATTCAAGCCGATTATGGCTGCCATTGCCCCGTGACCCAGAGGCACTGCATCTTGCATCAGTTGGGCCCGGCGCATCACCAGCGGAAGGGCTTGCTCCAAGGTGATGGCCCCCGCTCCTACCAGAGCGCTATACTCGCCCAGACTCAAACCGCTCATGCACTGGGCCGACAAACCGCTGGCCCGGGCTGCCGCCAGGCAAGCCAGATTAGTGACCAGCAAAGCCGGTTGGGCATAAATAGTCTGATCCAACAATTCCTGGGGGCCTTCAAAGCAAAGCTGGCTCAGATTGTAACTGGCTATCTGGTCTGCCCGGTCAAAAACCTCGGCCGCCGCAGGGAAGGCGGCTGCCAACTCCTGACCCATACCGACATGTTGCGAACCCTGGCCCGGAAACACGAATCCTATCTTCAACATGGCAGACCTCCCAGTCTCTGCAGCAATGCCACTGCTTCAGTCATTACCTCCGTTACGATCTGCGCGGCCGGCTGTACTTGCTTGACCAAGCCCACAACCTGTCCGCACAGGATACTGCCATTTATCATGTCCCCTTCCACCGCGGCCAAAGGATAGCGGCCGATCCCCAACTTGGTCAGGGTTTCGACATCGGCGCCGCTCCTCTCGGCCTTGAGATACTCATGGGTGAAGGGATTCTGTATAGCCCGGACCGGGTGCCCGGTAGTCTCTCCGCAGACCACTGTGGAACGATCCCGGGTCTTGATAACCTTCTCCTGGTAATTGGGATGCACATCGGTTTCTGTGGCACAAATGAAACGAGTGCCCATCTGGGCTCCCTGGGCGCCGAGCGCCAGGGCCGCTACCAGTCCTCTTCCGTCAGCTATGCCTCCGGCTGCCACCACCGGTACTCTCACCTCATCGACCACCATGGGTACGATGCACATGGTGCTCATTTCCCCCACATGTCCGCCCGACTCGACTCCCTCGACCACAAAAGCATCAGCTCCCAACCTTTCCAGGCGTTTGGCCAATGCCACTGAGGCCACCACCGGCATCACCTTGATACCAGCTTCCTTGAGACCAGCCATGTATGGTCCGGGATTGCCTCCCCCGGTAGCGATAACCGGGATCTTTTCCCTCACAATCAACTCCAGATTTTCCCGAAGAAAAGGTGAAGTCATCACCAAATTAACCGCAAAATTGCGAGTGGTGACCGACCGAGCGATATCGATCTGTTTCTTTAGCCATTCAGCCGGAGCATTACCGCAGCCGATGGTTCCCATACCGCCAGCCTCGGACACAGCTGCCGCCAGACGGCCACCAGCTATCCAGGCCATACCGCCTTGAATCACCGGGAATTGAATTCCAAACAGGTCACAGATGGGTGTATATATCCGCATTTAGTCCTTCCCCCAACGTAAGATTGCCCCGCCATATGTCAAACCGGCTCCAAAGGCCACCATGAGAATGATGTCTCCTTTATGCAGGCGGCCCTGCTCATAAGCCTCACCCAGGGCCACCGGGATCGAGCCCGCCGAAGTGTTGCCGCATCTATCCAGATTGACCAGTATCTTCTCCATCGGCATCTTCATCCGTTTGGCGGCAAACTGGATTATCCGCAGGTTGGCCTGGTGAGGTATAAACAGATCGACATCCTGGTAACTCAAACCGGCCTGTTTGAGCAGCCTGTCGCTCACTTCCACTATGATCTTGGTGGCGAATTTAAATATTTCCGTGCCATTCATGCGCAGGTAGTGGAGCCTCTTCTCCACGCTCTCCCGGGTAGCCGGGATAGCCGAGCCACCGGCCGGCATGCACAAATCCTTGGCCCCCCGACCATCGGCACCCAGGTAGGTCTCCAAGATACCATTTTGGTCTTCGGTCTTGGCCAGAACTACTGCCCCCGCCCCATCGCCAAAAAGCACGCAGGTGCTTCGGTCAGTATAATCGATCACCTTGCTGACCGCGTCAGCCCCCACCACCAGAACATGGCGCATGTCAGAGGCCAGCAAGAACTTCTCCGCGGCTACCAGGGCATAGATGAATCCGGTACAACCGGCCCCCAAGTCTAAAGCAGCCGCATTGACTGCCCCCAGCTCTGCTTGTAGGAGACAGGCGGTAGCCGGAAACAGCATGTCGCCAGTGACCGTCCCCACGATGATCATGTCCAGCTGCAACGGATCCAAGGCTGCATCTTGCAAGGCACGGCGGGCGGCCTCGACCACCATTAGGGAACAAGGCTCATCCTCGGCCAGGATATGTCTTTCCCTTATACCGCTGCGGTCTACGATCCAGGCATCATTGGTATCTACCATCTTCTCCAGATCCTGGTTGGTCAGTACTTTTTCCGGCAGGTAATATCCCAAACCCGAGATAGTCGCTTTCATAGATACAGCTTACCTTTCTATGTATTTTCCCATACATATGCGATAATATAGCAGTGAAACAGCTTGTACCATGCATCAACGCATGGAATTAGTTTATACAGTGCGAGCCAAGCTGTCAATAAAGTAGCGCCAACATGTCGCTGGGATTATCACGGCATGATGACCAGGTCTTCTGTCTCCCATAATGGTTTGACCAGGGGGGGTGATGCTCTGTTTTCGCCTCGATTGTAATAGGGTGATATGGCGCACCATAGGGCACTGAAAAAACGATACCAGAAGGGGATAGGAATGAACGTTAGACATTTGAAAGAAATGCACATCGGTGAACTGGTTGCCAGGTTGCCAATCATCCAGGGCGGCATGGGGGTGGGAGTCTCCTTGTCGGGCCTGGCTGCGGCAGTGGCCCAGGAAGGCGGCGTCGGTGTCATCGCGGCCGCCGGTATGGGAATGCTGGAACCGGATGGTTTCTCCAATTACGTGGAAGCCAGTAAACGCCGGATGCGGATGGAGATCCAGAAGGCCCGGGCCATGACCGACGGCCTGCTGGGAGTCAACATCATGGTCGCCCTCTCCAATTTTGCCGATATGGTGACTACCTCACTGGAGGAGGGCATAGACATCATCTTTTCCGGGGCCGGCCTGCCCATGAATCTACCCCAATTCCTGCAGCCGCATCATAAAACCAAACTGGTGCCGATTGTCTCTTCGG
>JAQVXF010000162.1 GCA_028709355.1 Syntrophomonas sp. | reverse complement strand
GCAAGAGGTGAGATGCCGTTTGATGAGCAAGCACGCCCGCAATAACAGCGTGCCAGTAATATATCTCAACCAGGTGGGCGGCAACGACGAATTGATATTTGATGGACACAGCATACTGGTCGACTCTAGTGGGGAGATCTTGGAAGAGATGCCCGCCTTTATTGAAGGCCTGCGCATAGTAGAAATTGGCGTGGAGGCAGAGGCAGAGGCAAGCCCCTGCCGCGTTCAGGATGAAATGGGCGAATTATATGGTGCTTTGGTGCTGGGATTAAAAGATTACTTTCATAAATGTGGATTCAGCCGGGCGATTATCGGTTTGTCGGGGGGCATCGACTCGGCCGTCACTGCTTGCCTGGCCGTCCAGGCCTTGGGGCCGGAGAACGTCCTGGGGGTGTGCATGCCTTCCCAATATTCGTCCCCGGGCAGCGTGAACGACTCCCTGCAATTAGCCCGAAATCTGGGTATGGAGTGCAAAACGATACCTATCGTCAAAATATTCGGTGCCTACCTGGATTCCCTTCAGGACCATCTCGCTGGACATCCGCCCGACATTACCGAAGAAAACATCCAGGCCCGGATAAGGGGCAATATCCTGATGGCTTTGTCCAACAAATATTGCTCTTTGGTACTCAGTACCGGCAATAAGAGCGAGATAGCGGTAGGCTATTGCACTCTCTATGGAGACATGTGCGGAGGCTTGAGTCCACTGGCCGATGTGCCTAAAACGGTAGTATATGAATTGACCGCTTATATCAACCAGGGAAAGGATATTATTCCGGCAGCTATCGTGGAGAAGGCGCCTTCGGCGGAACTTCGGCCCGGGCAGAAGGACCAGGATACCCTGCCGCCCTACCCGGTGCTGGATGCCATATTGAACTTCTACATCGAAGAGAATTATTCGGCCGCTCAGATCATAGAGCGTGGCTTCGAGCCGGAAACGGTGAAATGGGTGTTGAACACCGTAAACCGCAACGAATACAAACGCAAACAGGCCGCCCCGGGTCTTAAGGTTAGTACCAGAGCTTTCGGGGCTGGTCGGAGGATGCCGATCGCCGCCCGCTACGAGATCTAAAGACACCAGCCCAATTTACATCGGACACATTTTTAACAGGGAACCCCTTGAGTAAAGGGGCCCTGTTTTTTTGACGGTAAAATATGTAAAATAATTACGAGCTCAGCAGGAGATTTATGTTAATAGATAGAATATATAACAATATTAACCATATGCCACCGAGTCGAAAATCGCCCTGTGCAATTCTCGCTGCTTCGGCAGCGCCTTAACGATGATCCTGTAAGGATGACGACGATATGAACGAAAGCCTGAAGCAATCAGAGGGGATCGACCTGCATTCTCAGTCGGGAATACGACGGGTCAATCTGACCAATATAAATATTCAGAAGGAAGCTCTGGAACTGCTGCCGTCTCAACTGATACGGTCGCAAAGAATCCTGCCGCTGTCGCGCACCAATCATTCTGTCACGGTAGCGGTGGCAGAGCCGTATGATCATCAGCAGATTGAGGGGATCCGGATGGTAACCGGTCTTCAGGTGGTACCGCTATTAGCCCCGGCAGTTGAGATAGAGACGGCTATCCGCAATCTGCTGGCCTATGGTCCTGATCCTGACATGGAGAGGACAGTGGCCGAACTATCGGATTCCCTCCATAAGCGATTCGGCGGCAGCCAAGAAATTGCAGCGATAAATATCCAAGATGATGCTCCCGTTATCAGGATGGTCAATTTGTTCTTAAAACAAGCGGTGGCAGCAGGCAGCAGCGATATCCATATCGAACCGCTGGCCGATGCAGCTCGAGTGCGCTTCCGGGTGGACGGAGAATTGTATCCGGTGGTTACCATCCCCAAGAAGATCATGCTGCCCCTTATTTCTCGCCTCAAGATCATGGCCGGCTTGGATATTTCCGAGAAAAGACTGCCTCAGGACGGCCGATTTTACATCCAGATCGATTCCCGGGAGGTGGACTTCCGCATCTCCACTTTACCCACATCCAATGGCGAGAAGGCAGCTTTGCGAGTATTGGACAAGAGCAACCTTATAACCGGACTGGACCATCTCGGACTTACCGACAAGAATATGCAGCGCCTGAGATGCATGACCCAACGCCCTCGCGGTATGGTCCTGGTGACTGGTTCCACCGGGTCAGGGAAGACTACCACGTTGTATGCTTTGCTGCAGGCTATAGATTCCACTGCCTGCAACATTATAACCCTGGAAGATCCAGTGGAGTACTCGCTGGCGGGAATCAACCAGGTACAGATCAATCCCAAAGCCGGTCTCGACTTCACCACTGGTCTGGGCTCGATCCTGCGCCAGGATCCCGACATCATTATGGTCGGTGAGATTCGTGACCAAGCTACGGCCCGCTTGGCGGTCAGAGCAAGTCTGACCGGTCATTTGGTACTATCCACTCTGCACACCAACAGTGCCTCCGCAGCAGCGGCACGCTTGGCGGACATGGGGATCGAGCCTTATCTGCTGATCAGCGCTCTCAACGGAGTGGCAGCCCAAAAATTATTACGCCGCTTGTGTGAGAATTGCCGCCAGTCAATCCTGCTGGATAAGGATCAGGCGGCCAGACTGGGTATCCCACAGGAGGCAGGTAATACATTTTTTACCCCAGGAGGATGCAACATGTGCAGACAAATAGGTTATCGGGGGCGGGTGGCAGTGCAGGAGATATTGTTGGCGGGACCAGCAGTGCGCCAAGCGGTCCACAGAAGAGCCGATGCAGATGAATGCCAGGCAGCGGCGGTGGCCGATGGAATGATCCCGATCAGGGAGGATGCCCTGGCCAAAGCTCGTCAGGGGAAGACTTCTCTGGAGGAAATAATCAAAGCAGTAATGGGGGATCAATAGGGAATGGCGGACAAAACAGTGGCCGATCACATAGTCCGGGCAGCCTGGATGGGAGCTTCCGATGTGCACCTGCTGGTTGGTTCACCACCCATCTATCGATTACAGGGTAATTTGGTGACGAGTGCTGACGACGGGATTGTCCAGGAGCATGATATGAAGATGCTGGTCCGAAAGGTAATGCCGGAAGCAGCGGCAGTCAGAAGGTTGGATGAGGGAAACCCGATCGATTTTACCATGTCATTGCCGGAAAAGGGCCGGGCCAGGCTGAACATCTATACCAGTGGCGGGCTCTGGGCGGCGGCGGCGAGGATTCTGCCCAGTAAGATACCCGGCCTGGACCAATTGGGATTGCCTCCGGTGGTGCGAAGCATGATATCCCGGGCGAGCGGCCTGCTGCTGGTCAGCGGTACCAGCGGCAGCGGCAAAACCACCTCTCTGGCCTCTATCCTGGACCATATTAACCATAACCGACCTTGTCACATTATCACCCTGGAGGATCCGGTGGAATATCTGCATCAGAATATCCAAGCGGTGATCAACCAGCGGGAAATTGGCTTGGACAGCCCTTCTTTCACCCTAGGACTGAAGGCGGCTTTGCGCCAGGACCCGGATATTATCATGGTTGGCGAAATGAGAGATCTCGAGGATATAGCCATTGTTCTGACGGCGGCTGAGACCGGGCACCTGGTTTTGGCTTCGGTGCACTCTGGCAGTGCCGTACAGACCCTGGAACGCGTAGTTGACGCTTTTCCTCCCCATCAACAGCAGCAAGTGCGCACCCAGGTGGCCCAGGTATTGGTGGGGATTATCCATCAGAGGCTATTTCCCAGTACCTTTGGTAACAGCCGGGTGCTGGCAGCCGAAATACTGGTCATGACCCCGGCGGTAAGAAATATGGTGCGTGGTGGCAAGATGCACCT
>JAQVXF010000161.1 GCA_028709355.1 Syntrophomonas sp. | reverse complement strand
ACACTGCCAGCCGGCTTCGCGATCACCAAACCATTTACTTAAATTCGAAAGCCAGGATGCCTTGGGGGTCTACTCTCTTGATGGCGGCCAGTTCGGCTTCGGTGGGTGGTTCCATCACCGGCACGTCGGTCTCGTCGATCTCCCAGCCGGTATTCTCCTTGACCTCTTCCAGGGTGGTATAGGGGAAGATGCAGTCCAGCTTCAGGTACTTCTCCCCGGCCGGTTTCTTGAATATGCACAAGGGGGTTATGACCGTGAAGTCCTTGTCCAAGGCCGGCGCGGTGGTGGCAAAATCCACATGCCCGACAAAGGTCTTCTTATCATGAGTAGTCTTCCAGATGGTGGTCTTGGGGGTGACCGGGGTCAGGGTAGCGCTGCCCGCCCCGCCGGGACCCCGCAGCTTGGGATGTTCGTAATCGCCGCCCAGGTAGGACATGGCGATGCGGCCTTCTTTGTCCATCTGCAGGCAGGACAGGAAAGCGATATCCCCTTTGCCGGAGCAGAACAGGTCGAAGATCTCATCCAGGCCGAAAGTAGCCACCGCCCCGGTGTAGGTGTTTTCAGTGAGGGTGGAAGCCACGTAAGGGGCGCGGGCCCAGTCATGGTCCACCCCATCGCTCAGGGTCACATAGGTGAATTCCTTACCCAGGGCCTTGGCCGCCTTCATGGCTACCATCGGCGTCGAAGAGGCCAAGCCATGGAATACGACGTCTCCGTCTTCGATCTGGCGTATGATGGCTGCTGCCATCATCTCAGGTTTACCATATTCCATCTTTATAGCCTCCCTTCCAGCATCATATCGGCGTACTGCTTCACTTCATCGGCTTTGACCGCTTTTTGATAGGCTTTGTGTTTATCCCACTCGACCTCCAGGTACTCGGGATAGCAGATGCCAGGTTTGGCGCCGCCGTGCAATTCCACCACCGCTTCTACCAGGAAATGAGGAATGGCAGTCAGTTTGGGCTCTTCCTGCATCCGGTAGGTCCCTACGATTCGCTCGGTGGTGATAATGGTCTTCTTGGCCGCCCGAGCCATCAGGGCATCCTGGAAACTCGGCCCCAGGATGCGGCAGTTTCCATAGACATCCGCTTCCTGGACATGGATGATGGCGTAATCAGGCACCAGTGCTTTTACGCATACTGTCTCACTGCCGTCGAAGGGGCTCTTCATAACCTGATAGAATTCGGGACGGATAGCAACCAAGTCGCTGCCCCACATCCCGCCCACCGGCATGAAGGGGATACCATAAGCTCCCGCACGGAGAGCATGGATCATGGCAGTTCAGGAGCCTTCTATGGCTCGCACCGGGCCCTCCCCTTCCATGCCTTTGCGCATGCCCGGGGACAGACCGGCTTCGTTCTCCAGACCCGAGAAGCCGAAGTACGAGGTGTCAGCCTGCAAAGAGGCCAGCAGGATATCGGTGGCCAGACCCGGAGCGGCCCCACATAACTTCAGGTTCTTGACCGGCTTCTTGGTCAGGGCCAGTGAAAATAGGGCGGGTGTGCGGTGCATGGCGTTGCCGCCGATGGCCAACAGCATATTGTCTTTGATAAGATCTGCGGCCTGGGACAAAGACATCAGTTTTTCCTTCATCTCTTTTCCTCCTTTAACTAAAATTTAGCGACTGCCCCCGTGCTCTTTTTGAGTCGAATAGAACACCAGGGCGATTATCAGGGTTACCAAGCACAACATGAATGAATTCTTGAAACCGGAGGTGGCGATGATCTTGTTGGTCACTGGAGCGGCTTCCACGATAGCCCCCATGACCTGTTGATAGACGGCGCCGCCGGCAAACACGAAGAAGTTCAGAAATCCGGTCGCGGTTCCCGACATCCTCAGGTCGATGTGCTCCTTCAGGTTGGCGTACATCACCACGAACCAGCCCCCGAAGAATCCGTAGACGAACATCAGGATACGGATGGTCCCCAAGGACATGGAGTCGATCATGAAGACCAGCGGTATCCAGGTCAGGATGTTCAGCAAGACCCCGATCTGGACCACTCTCTTTTTGGAGTGGATGAACTTGTCGGCGATGACTCCGGAGATCGGACAGCCGAAGATCATACCGATCGGGATCATCATCAGGATAGCGCCAGCCTGGGCTTTGGTCAGACCATAGACGTTCATCAGGTAGGGACTGGCCCACAAACCCTGGAAGCCCATAATGGTGCCATAGAGCACGAAGAACATGGCGGCCACGGTCCAGAAGGTATAGCTCTTGACCAGGATACTCACGCTTTCGCCGATACCGATGGGGGTGGTACTGACCGCCGGCAGTTTTTGGATCTCTTCGATAGTGGCGCCGCCCACATTAGTCGGTTTGTTGCGCACCACCAGGAACAGCAGCACACAGACCACCATGGAAGCGATCCCCACCGAGGTCATCGAACTCCTCCAGCCGATGGCTGCTATCAGGGCTACCAGGGGAGCGGTGGAGGCCAGCGAACCGATGTTGCCGACCGCCAACAATAACCCGGAATAGGTGGCGAACTCATTCTTTTTGAACCAATCGGCCAGGAACTTCATGGCCGGGACGTAGATGAAACCGACGCCCAATCCCACCATAAACCGGGCAATCAGGGCAGTATTGAAGGTCTCGGCTCGGGCGAACAGGATGGCCCCCAGTCCAGCGATGAGGACGAAGACGGACATGGTATTGCGGATGCCCCATTTGTCCGCCAGTATACCCGCCGGCAGCTGGCCGATGGCATAAGCGTAGAAGTACATGGACCCGAACAAACCGATGGCGGTGGGAGCTATGCCGAAAGCCGCGGTGAGGTCGGTGGCCATGACCGCCGTCGAGGTGCGATGGAAGTATACCAGGAAATAGGCAAGAGCCACGGCGAAATAGATATAGTAGCGATAGGAGAGGGTCTTCTGGATCATAGCCTGGGTAACTTGTCTTGCCTCGCTCATAGTGTCGATCCTCCTATTACATGTCGGAGGGGAGCCTTTTCCATCTCCCCTCCGCTGCTGTTATTTTTTGCGTAATGAGCCAGTTACATCGATTTCCCGCAGATTGGCCAGTTCCAATTCGGTGGGTTCAGGTACGACCTTCACATTGGGGGATACCTTCAGGTCCCAGCCGGTGTTCTCCTTGATCTCTTCGATGCTGGAGAACGAAAAATAGGCATCCAGCATAAATTCTTTGGTGACCGGGTCGGGCCGCAGAATCCCAAGGGTGGTGATTACAGCTGAGGGGCCGCCCCCCACGAAATTGTGCTTCTCCCGATCGTTGCCGCCACCCAGGTATCCGGGCGAAGAGATGTAATCGACTTTGTCAGCAAATCGCTTCTTTTCATGGGTGACCATGATGACATACTTCTTGGCTCCCACGGCTATCTCGTTGGCCCCGCCGCTGCCGTTAAGGCGGACCTTGGGCAAGACATAGCGGCCCGCCGACCAGGGGGTCTCCCCGGTCCAGATGCCGGTGGTATTTACATTGCCGAACTTGTCGATCTGGGCCGCGCCGATGACTGCGTTGTCCACCCGCCCGGAGGCTACCATGCAGCCCAGCGCATCGATGGCGTTGGTAAAACTGGTGGCATTGGCGGAGATGCGATTGTCTTCGATCCCCCAGGGCAAGCCGCCCACCGGGGTCGAGCCGAATACGCCGCCCTCGGTGAAGGCAATCAGATTGGGGGCATGGTTCTTCTGGGCCCAAAAACCCGCTAACATGCTTAGTCCTACCCCGAATATTGCTAACTCGCCATCCGCGAATTCGCGGCCAGTGGCGATGGCCATCATTTCTTGTCGTGTGTAATCCATATTCTGGTTACCTCCCCTCTTCCATTAACCG
>JAQVXF010000160.1 GCA_028709355.1 Syntrophomonas sp. | reverse complement strand
TGCGGCCAGGGTATGGCTGTCATTTATAAATCAGGCCAAAAAGGGATATAATGTAGCAGGACCGGGCCCTAAACTAAGCACAAGGCTCACTCGTTTCTTAAAAAGTATTTGCTGGAGGAGATGTACTTATGCCTCACAAGAAGATTATGCTGGTGGACGGCAACAGCCTGCTGTTCCGGGCTTTTTACGCGCTGCCCCTGCTCCAGACCCAGGATGGGGTATACACTAATGCCGTCTACGGCTTCCTGACCATGCTCAGCCGAGCCATCAAAGACCTGCAGCCTACCCACATCCTGGTGGCATTTGACCGGGACCGGATCACCTTCCGTAACCAGACCTTCACAGATTACAAAGCAAACCGACTGGAGACCCCCGCGGAACTGGGCGGTCAGTTCGCCCTGGTCCGGGAGGTGCTGGAGGCCATGAATATCGATTACCTGGAGATGCAGGGTTTCGAGGCTGACGACATCATTGGCACCCTCAGCCGCAAGGCCGAGCAGGATGGCATGGATTGTATAATCGTAACCGGCGATAACGACAGCTTGCAGCTGGTGTCGGAGGGCACCCGGGTCTGCATGACCAAGAAGGGCATTAGCGAAATGGAGATATACGATCCTGCCAAGGTCAAGGAAAAATGGGAAGTTGATCCGGAGCAGATGATCGAGATCAAGGCCTTGATGGGCGACACCTCAGACAATATCCCAGGTGTACCAGGAGTCGGACCCAAGACCGCCATCAAGTTGATTAAACAGTATGGCAGCCTGGAACGGCTCTATGAAAATTTGGATCAGGTGAAAGGCAACAAGCTTACCGAGAACCTAGCCACATACAAAGACCAGGCTTTCATGAGCCGTGATCTGGCTACCATCATAAGACACCTACAGATCGATAACGAACTGGACGATTATATGGTCAAAGAGGTCAACCGCAGCGAAATTATCCCCCTTTTCCAGCGACTGCAGTTCAACAATTTTCTCAAAACCTTGCAGGAGACGACTCCGCTAATGCCGGGGCAGGGGGAGGAGGTCGAAGTGCGCGAGCTCACTTTGGCTGAGCAATTGGATAAATTGAAGGCTGCCATCCCTGCCGAGGGGATCTCGCTCCAACTGGAGGCTGACTATCACCATCCCATGTGGGCCCGGATCGAAAAAATTTACATTGGGTTACCGGAGAGGATGCTCTTCTTGGACCTCAAAGAACGGGGGGAGGCCAAGCTGAGGTGGCTCCAGCCGCTGCTGGAGGATCCCGAAGTCCCCAAATATCTCCACAACCTCAAATTTGCCCAGGTACTACTGCTCAGGCATGGCATCAGGTTACGGGGAGCCCGGGGGGACACTCTGCTGTTCACCTACGTCCTGGATCCCTCCTTCTCCAGCGAGGAGTTGCGGGCAACGGTGGCACACCATCTCCACCTGGACACCACCGACAGTACCGAGACCTTTCTGGCGGCCCAGATTAAACCGGTCTACGATCTGCTGGCCAAGCAGTCCCCGCCGGAACTGCAGGCACTGCTGGACGACCTGGAGATGCCCCTGTCGGATATCCTGGGCGATATGGAGTTCTGCGGGATAAAAGTCGACAGGAAGACCTTGGCTGCCATCGCTGATGACCTGGGGTCCCGCATCATGAAGGAAGAAACCTTGATCGAAGGGCTGGCCGGCTCTTCATTCAATATCAACTCGCCCAAACAGCTGGGCAAGGTCTTGTTCGAGACCTTGGCCCTGCCCACCGCCAAGAAGACCAAGAGCGGCTATTCCACCGGGCAGGAGGTGCTGGAGGGATTGATCGACTCCCACCCTATCATCCCCCATATACTGGAGTACCGCCAGCTGACCAAGTTGAAATCGACTTATGCCGATGCGCTGCAGAACCTCATCCATCCTGACACGGGTCGGGTCCACACCATCTTCAAACAAGCTATAACCGCCACCGGGCGGCTATCCAGCGTGGAACCCAACCTGCAGAACATCCCTATCCGCATGGAGGAGGGCCGCCGCATCCGCAAGGCTTTCGTGGCTTCGGATAAGGATTGGGTGATTTTCTCGGCCGACTATTCCCAGATCGACCTGCGGGTCCTGGCCCATATCAGCGGCGACCAGACCCTGATCGATACCTTCATCAGGAACATCGACATCCATACCCGCACTGCCGCCGAGATATTCAAGGTGCCTATCGGGATGGTGGATGAGGAACTGCGCCGCCGCGCCAAGGCTGTGAATTTTGGTATCATCTATGGTATCAGTGATTTTGGCTTGGCCCGCCAGACCGGGGTCAGCCGCCAGGAAGCGGGTCGCTATATCAAAGAATACCTGGATTCCTACCCAGGGGTGCGCCAATACATGCAGGACATCGTGGATTTCGGAATCGAGGCCGGCTACGTGGAGACTATCCTCCAGCGGCGCCGCTACCTGCCCGACCTGCGGGCCCGCAACAAGATGGTACAATCCTTCGCCCGGCGCATGGCTTTGAACACCCCGATCCAGGGAAGTTCCGCTGACATCATTAAACTGGCCATGCTTAAGGTGGTTAAAGCCTTGAAGGAGCGGCAGTTGCAGTCGCGCTTGCTGCTCCAGGTCCATGACGACTTGGTCATGGAGGTGCGCCGGGAGGAGCTGGACGAGGTAGCCAACCTGGTTAAAACGTGCATGGAATCAGCCTACCAACTGAAAGTGCCCCTGCTGGTGGCGATGAAGGCGGGGAGCAACTGGTATGACATGCAGAATTGGGAATAGCCTGAGCGATATTGATGAATTAGGGAGTGGATTGCATGCCTGAATTACCGGAGATAGAGACCATAAGAAATTCGCTGGAGACCATCATCGGCACGCGTATCAGCAGGACCGATTTCAAACGCCAGGATATCATCAAGCGAGAGGATTTCGCTCCCGACCAGCTGGTGGGGATGATGGTAAAGTCCATCGGCCGGCGGGGCAAATTCCTCATCCTGTACCTGGAGCAAGGCTATTATCTGGTGGTGCATCTGGGCATGAGCGGACGTTTTTACATACTGGATAGGCAAACCCATATCGAGGCACCTCATGTCCACCTAATCATCTACCTGGATGATGGGCGTCGTTTGGTATACCAGGATCCCCGGCGCTTCGGGGGGATTCGGCTGTGCCACGATCTGCAGCTGGTATTCGCCCATATGGGGGTAGAACCACTCTCGCGGCAGTTTACCGGTGCACACTTAGCCGCCCTTTGCCATGGACGCCAGGTGGCCATCAAGAACCTGCTCCTCAACCAATGTCTGATCTCGGGGATCGGCAATATCTATGCTGATGAAGCCCTCTTCCGGGCTCGGGTACGGGGCACCCGGCCGGCCGGCAGCCTGACCGCGGCCGAGATCAAAAGGCTGCACCGGGCTATAAGAGAGGTGTTGAGGCAGAGCATCGCGGCGCAGGGCACCACCTTCCGTGATTATCGCGATGGGTGGAACCAGGAGGGCAACTTCCAAAACTTCCTCCAGGTCTACGGCAAGACCGGCCATAGCTGCTCAAACTGTGGACGGCCGATTCAGAGGGAGATTATTGGCGGCCGCAGCAGTCATTACTGCGGCCATTGCCAGAAATGAGCAGATCTGCCAGTCTCCCGCTTCAAGGCTGCTAACGGCGCCGGATCAGAGCAGGCGGGGAATTTCAAACGTGATTTGGAGGCCGGTATCGGATCATCGGCCGCCGGCTTAAACATTTTGTTCCCTTCCAATGGTGTTGGTATGCTAGAATTCTTGTTAGCCAGCGAGTCGGGGATCAGATGATGGCGACCAGTCAGAATGGCCTGGATATGCCCCATCCCCACTGCACTGATAGGGTTG
>JAQVXF010000159.1 GCA_028709355.1 Syntrophomonas sp. | reverse complement strand
GCTGGGGATCCTGCTGTTCGACTATGATTTAGCCCGGAGCCGCTACCTGGGGGTGGTGGATGAATATGTCGGTCTGCGGGAGCCCGCCTGCCGCCTCCATCCTGAGGCTGCTGCCGTGAACGGCCTGACCATGGGTGATCTGCGCGGCCGCTGCCTGGACCACCCGCGGGTGATCACCCTGCTGCAGCGCACCGACCTGCTCATAGCCCACAACGCCCCCTTTGACCGCCGTTTCATGGAGGCTTTGTTCCCAATAGTTAAGACCAAGAAATGGTGCTGCTCGATGTCGGGTATAAATTGGCTGGCCAAGGGTTTTCCCAACCGCCGCCTGCAGGACCTGCTCCAGCGCCACGGCATCTTCTCCACCTACGCCCACCGGGCCCAGGCCGATGTGCGTGCTACCCTGGAGCTGCTCACCTGGCAGCAAAGCGATGGTTCCACCTACCTGGCCGAACTGCTGGGCCGCCAGAAATGGCAGGAGAGAAGCGGTTAGCCAAACGGCCGGCCGAGTGTAGGTGAAAGTTTGGTAAGGAACATATCTTGTTAGTTGTTCAGTAAGTGTCGGAGGAGGGATGACAGGATGGAATTGAATACCTTGTTGTTTGATAAAGCCGATGGCATAGCTACTATCACCTTAAACAGGCCCAAGTCTTTCAATGCCCTGAATCAAGAATTGATAGCCGAATTGGATGCGGTCATGAACGACATCATCGCCGACAAGGAGATCAAGGTGGTGATAATCACCGGAGGGTCCCGGGCGTTCGCCGCGGGGGCTGATATACAGGCGATGGCGGACTTCGACTCCCTGCAGGCAGAGAAGTTCTTGGAGGATTGCAAGAAGGCATTTGATAAGATATGCGGTCTGGACCGGCCGGTCATAGCCGCTATCAGTGGTCTGGCTCTGGGCGGAGGGTGTGAGCTGGCGCTGACCTGCGACATCCGCATAGCAGCGGAAGGCAGTCTGATAGGTCAGCCCGAGATAAATCTGGGCATAATCCCCGGTGGGGGAGGAACCCAGCGATTGACCCGGGTGGTAGGTGGAGGATGGGCCCGGCACCTGGTGATGACCGGTAAGCCAGTCGATACCGACATGGCCCTGAAGATAGGCCTGGTCACTGCAGTGGTGCCTAAGGATCAACTGCTGGACGAAGCCCGCAAGATGGCTGCGGCTCTGGCGGCCAAATCGACGTTAGCCATGAAGGCGGCCAAAAGTTGCATCAATTACGGGGAGGACGTGGATCTGAACTCGGGTCTGCTATATGAGATGAAGACCTGGGCCGGCCTTTTCTCCACTGAGGACCAAAAAGAGGGGATGAAGGCTTTCCTGGAGAAGCGGCAGCCGGTCTATAAAGGGAGATAGTCGGATGCGGCGGTGACCCGCAAATTCCGCTGGATACAGGCAGACTGGACGATGTGGTCCAAGCGACACCGCCCCAGACCTTGGAGTGGGGTGTTGGTTGGCAGGTCAAGCAGCGATGCTCTTGGACTTCCCCCCCATTGCAAACTGTCTTCTGCCAGTCGTGGTGTGGAGCCGCTGCGCCGCAAGGCAACAGAACCGTCCCCGTGCCTCGGAAATTAAATAGAAAGCGAAGAGAATGACATGAAATTTGAAACCATCATGAACCGGATAAATGCCGGACTGAGCGGGGATTCCAGCCGGGACATCCCCTACCTCATGCAGCAAGCCGAGACCTATAAAGACCACACCCATGGGACAGAGGTGCTGAACAGCATATCCCAGCAGATCTACGCGATGCTGCCGGAGGATCAGAAGGCGCAATGGGATCAGGCGGTGCAAGGCGAACAATCGGTAGTCAAAAGAGTGATGCAGGAGGTCCAGCCGCATTTGATCGACAGAGATTACCAGCAGGCGGCGGAGTTGCTGGAGAATCTGGTGGCGCAGATCGAAGGCTCGGGATTATACACTGATGATGAGTCCAGTGTATGGTATTCATTCGACAACTTCCTGGAAGACATGCTCTACCGGGAGCTGTACCACCCGGAAAGAGAGGTGCGGTATACCCCGGATGATTATGCCGATGTCTACTTCGTTTACGGTAATCTGCTGTTCGAGATGGGCCGGCGGGAGGAAGCGGAGGCAGCCCTGCTCAAGGCTTCCCGCTGGAATCCGATGCGGGTGGACGTCCTCTACGCGCTGGGGGAGTTCCACAAGCAACGACGCCAGTGGCCGGAGTTCTACGCTATCACCGTGAAAGGGATGGAGAGGGCCTGGCAAACCGAGTACCTGACCCGCGGTTATCGCAACCTGGGTTATTATTTTATCGAGCAGGGTGATTATGAACTGGCCACCGCCTTGTTTTTCCTGAGCCTGGGTTTTGAACCCGACAACCAGGCCGCCCAAGCTGAATTAGGATATCTGGCCCGGCTGACCGAGGGCAAGGTCATACCGCCAACCCTGGAGCGGTTGTCGGAATTGTTCGAACAGAACCAGATCCAGATGGGGCCCAATCCCATGGTGGTGCAGATGGCGATCTCGATCGGCAATGAGGCTGCGCAGGAAGGGGCCTTGGACGCGGCCGTCTATTTCTATTCCATTGCCTGGGAGCTGACCGGCAACGAAGAGATCAAGGCGCAGATGGATGCTCTGGCGGCGGGCGGATTAGTGTAAAATAAACTGGTCCCGCAATGTGTATTAATGAATGAAATCATACTACCAGGGAGTGAGAACGTTGGGGTTGCCCGATTTCGACCGAGAGCGCTATATAGCAGATTTGGAAGCCGAAGTGAGCCGGCTTCGAGAAGCAGACCGCAGCCGCCGGGAACAGGAGCAAGAAATGGAGAAGATCCAAATGGTCCTGGCCAAAACCCTTGATGCTCACCCCATCCCTATGGCTATTACCACCCTGCAGGACGGAGTTTATAAGTATGTAAACGATAGCTACCTGCAGGAGCTGGGATTCAGCCGGGAGGAAATACTGGGCAGAAACTCACTGGAACTGGGTATCTGGCTGGACCCCGAGGAAGCCCGGCAAATCGGGAAAAGACTGCTGGAGAACCAACTGTCCGTCAGTTTTGAAGCCCATATGCAGAACCGGTATGGGAAGGCGGGCACAGCCCGAACCTTTTTTAATATCATCGCCATCGATGGGGTACCGCACGTGGTCGCATCGGTAGTGGACCTGACCGAGGGCAAACAGGCCCAGGAAGCGGCTCGGACATCGGAAAGTAAATTTGCCAACATCTTCTACATGAACAATAATGCCATGATAATTTCCCGGTTTGCAGATGGGGTCATTTTCGACATCAACAACAGTGCGGCCGACTTGATAGGTTACCGGCGGGAGGATCTTCTGGGTCGAAGTATCAAAGAGATGGGGATCTGGGGGGAGTCTTTCCGGAGAGAGGGCATCATCGAGCGTCTGCGTAATGGCTCCAGTCTGGAGTTTGAGACCAAGTACATCAAGCCGTCCGGCGAGTCGGGCAGCATACTGGCCAAGGTAAGTATCATGGAAATAGATGGAGTCCAATATGCCCTCATTTCCGGGACCGACATCAGCGAACGGGTGAAAGCGATTGAGGACTTGAGGGCCTCCGAAGACAAATTCGCCAAGTCGTTTCATCAGAGTGGCAGCATGAAAGCCATAGCCCGCTATGAGGATGGCACCTTGATCGATGTGAACGAAAGTTATGCGGCCACCTTTGGCTTTACCAGGGAAGAGATCATCGGCAAAACCGTCACCGAATTGGGGATGTGGGCCGACCGGGCCGAACAGCAGGCGATGATCGACAAGTTGTCTCAGGAGGGAAGTGCCAAGGATTGCGAATACGCCATCAAGACCAAGTCGGGCGAGACAGGCACGGTAGTGGCTAACGTGAACCTGATTGATATCGATGGTGAACGGTGTGTCCT
>JAQVXF010000158.1 GCA_028709355.1 Syntrophomonas sp. | reverse complement strand
GCCAAGGGCCATCCACTCAGGGATAGTATCCTGGGGCGGCTTGAGGAGGCCCATTGTAGCGCCCAGGTGGGTCATGCCCGTCAGGATCTGCTCTTCAGATGTCCTCATCGAATCGGCCAGGACGTTGACGCTGGAGCCCGCCCTCGTGGCAAATTCAGTCCATGACGTGCCTGACTCTTTTGCGCTGTTTCCGATGGCCGAAATGCCGCTGACGGCTGCCTCGGAGGACATCGAAAAGGCGCTGCCCATCTGGAGCGCGACTTCTGTGAATCCTGCCAGCTCTTCCTTCGGAATGCCCACGGAACCGGCTGTAATTGTGGCGTTTGCGATATCGGCGGCGGTAGCTCCCGTTTCGGTGCGGATTCTCTGAAGATCTGCTGAGAGCTGATCCAGGCCCGCGCCTTCGACGCCGGTAGTTTTGCTGACGCCTGCCATGAGGCTTTGCCAGTCAGCCGCCGTGCTGACTGCCGCCGCGCCAAGGGCTCCGAATGCGGCGACTGCTGCCAAGCCACCGGTGGCCGCCAAGCCAAGCCCGCCAGACACGCCCGAGATGGCCGATCCGAGCGGCCCCATGGAGGCGGTGAGGCCTGTCACCGAAGATTGTAGGCCGGAACCGAAACCCTTCTTGAAATCGTTTTCGATACCAGAGGCCGCGCTAGTGGCTTGGCTCTTGGCTTGCGCTAGGGCTCCCTTGAGCGGCCCGATATCTCCATCTATGATTGCGGTTACCCGTCCTGCTTCGACCATGTAATAGCTCCGCTGATAGGTATTCTGATTGTTAGTTTATTATCTGTACAAAAAAGTTAAGCGATTATTTGATTGCCAATACTGGCCAGCATCGGGGGATCATGTTGTTGTGTCATTTTCCAAGACCACAAGTCACCATGTCTGACTTCGATTTCAATGGATATCTTGACGCCATCATATTTTTTCTTTCCCATGTAATCAACATCCTAAGCTAGTGCAATCTGCGCATCTGTCATCTGCCCGGCCTTCAGGCCTAAGATCCTGCAGCCATCCCGAAACTTTTCGACTCTGCTTTTGGGCGGCGGCGCATCCGGCTCAGGCCGGACATAGAACTTCTCGAATCCTTTCAGATCTCCATTCCAGGCCATAGCGAACGCCAGGCCGGAACAATAGCCCGAAAATGCCGCCTGCTCTCGTTCCCATTCCCGTTGTAACCTTCGGTGCTCCTGGAGGGATCGCAGTTCACCAGGTGTGAGGCAATCGAGCTGATCCGGAAAAAGGCCCAAATCTACATAAGCGACTCTGTAGACAGTATCCCAAAAAGATTGTGAGGTTTCTTCTATTCGGTCGGTGCTTCGGCTTCCGCTTTCTTCGCCGCAGCTTCCTGGACCCGGGCGAAAGCCAAAGGGTCAGTGGCGCGAACGAATTCTTTGTACAGTTCGTTTCCAAGATCCTGCATGGACTTCCCACCAGCCAGCCAGCCGTCTATCGCCTTGGCTGCCTGGGAGGGCTCGCCCTTGGCCTCCAGGTAGGATAATCCGGTTGCAGCGCCTACGGCAACCTCCAGAATCTCCGCCATGTTCACGAAGCTGGCCATGATCCGGTTAGCGTTTGCGTTTGCTATGGGGATCTTGCCGCCGTCTACTGCCCTGCCGTCCTGGATGATGATGTTAGGGACCGCCACCTGCAGGCGGGTCAGGATGTTCTTAGATCTCTGCTCAAAATTCTTTATGGCCCTGAAATCCCACCGGATCTCGCGAGGCTCGTCCATTTCCAATGTAGTCATCTATTATTCCTCTCATTATCTGAAAATTTATAATTATCGGAGCCCCGCCGGACCCCGATTAGTTTGTATCCCAGATCAGCCCTTCAGAACCTTGCAAAGTCACTTTTGATGTTTGCAGGCCATCATGAGGTACTGACCAATTGACCCCATCGAGCTGGGCATATCCTACCAAGCATTTCTTTGTACTGCCGTCATACTGATAGAATATTTCTGCTACCAGCCTCCCAGCCGCTAGCATCTCCCAATAGGTGCCGTCGACCCACCATAAATCCGTGGACAGCTTCCAGCTCTTCTTTCCTGGTAGATACTGCTCAAATTGATCCCGGATGGTGCTCGCATCCCCCAACATCTTTGTGCTGCCTTCCATGGAGAGCCCCGTGAGGTCCGCGACCTCGACCAGGGCGAGCTTCTTCCCGGATGCCCGGAAGTCATCAGACGGATCTTGAGCCACGGCGAAAGTTATGCTGCCGGCCAGGTAATCGACTGTGAAGCCTGATGTGATCGCATCCCAATCGCTTATGCCCCCCTCATCCTCCTCGATGGTCAGAGACTCAAGATTGTCCCATCGCCTCGATCCCCAGGCGGCCTGGTATGTCAGGTGATCGCCACTGTCTACAAGAGCCACTTCTGTGAACGCATCCGATTCGGCAGCCGGGTCAGCCAGATAGAGGGCAGCCAAAAAGGATGATACGGCGCTAGAACTCATTGTCTAGCCCCTCCTTACGTGGCAGCATAAGCGATCGTGCCGGTGAATCGCAAGTTGAATGTGGCACTCTGCTTGTCGTTGTCGGGGACATTCCACTTGAAGTTCTCCACATATGCATTCCCGCTGATATTCGGCCCGCCGCTCGATCTGGAGAGCTTCGGAAGAGTGCTGGAGGTGAGCAGTGTTCCAGCCAGCCAGGCATTCACGAGCACAAGCTGCCCGTTTGTGTCGCCTGGGACGAAAAGAACTTCTACAGTTATCGAGCCTCCTCTCTTTCCGGCGACGAACTGCTCGAAGTTGGCATTTTCCACAGAGCTTACGTCTATCATCTTTCCCTTGCCGTCGAAGTCGACTTTCGTCCACTCTGCGACGGAATTGCTGCCCAGGGCGAATACCCCGGAGCTTCCCGAAATAGCGCTTGATGTCATTTTTTACACCTCGACGTCATACTTATCGGCCCGAAAGCCGGTCTATAAAAATATCACGAAACTATTATTAGAAAAAATTGCAGCGAAATAAAATTATGGGCTTCTCTGGATCGTGAAATTCTGGTAGAAGATCGTCCTATTCCTCTCATCAGTCTCCAGCTTGCAGGGCACGCCCAGGGCCCGGATGATGAGGTATTTGTGGCTGCTTAGAGTCACGTCATGCTGGGCATGTAGGGCCGCGTCTATGGCCTCTGCCTTGGTCTGGGCGGCGGCATAGGTCGCGGCCCTAGTCTCAACGTGCAATTCAGGATATTCCAAGCTCAGGCGCATCTCCTTAGCCCTACCAGGCCGGGCGTAGAGGCAGATCAGAGCGTCTGGACTGTCCGGCATCTCGCCTATGTAGATCGTCCGAGTAGCTGCTGTGCCAGGGTAGACTCCGACGCCGGCGCTGTTGAGCTGCGTGGCGATGTCTTCTAAGAAGCTCATGGTTTTCTCACAAAAACGTCGATGTATCGTCCGAATGCGACTAACGCGAACGTCGCAATCGATACACTGCCCAAGATATACCAGCGCCAGTTCTCAAGATTCTGGATTCTTTTTCCGTGGTCTTCCAGATCGGCGCATATTCCACCATTGCCGTTTTTGCCCTGGAACTTCTCAAGGATATTATCAAATTTCATATCCAACTGTAAGAGAAGTTCCCGGTCAGTTTTTGGGACATCTGCCCGGATTTGGTCAGGCATAGCACCTCACGCACTGGCGGTCCCACCGCCCGGTACATGATCTCTGAAGTAAAAACCGATCACCGCGCCCAGAATGCCCTCTGAGATATGGCCAAAGGAAAAAAGCCCAACCAGGAGAAGCGCCAGGATAAACCGCTTCCCGATCAGCTCCTTTTCGATGTAATCAGTGATCGGCATCGTCTACCATCTCTATGATTCCCTTGGCGATCCATCGCTCCAATTGCTCATCCGAGAACTGCCAGGCCTGAT
>JAQVXF010000157.1 GCA_028709355.1 Syntrophomonas sp. | reverse complement strand
CGATATTGACAGCGGTCATGTCGCTGAACCGGCTTTCCTTCATACCTCTGAAACTAATCTCCTGCACCGCCGCCGGGGTCAACTGGATGAAGTAGGAGGCATACCAGGCATTGTAATAGAGCATGATCAGGCAGATGAGGGCCAGCAGCCACATGAACAGGGTGATGGGCCACAGCCCGGTGATGGCCTGCAGGGTGCCGCCATTGATAACGAAGGGCAAGCCGTAAAAAGGCAGCAACAGGATCAGCGCGGCCAGGTCACCGGCCAGCATGCTGCTGGTGGTATAGGCGATGTCCTGCTCGGATTTGCGGCGCCGGGGCAGGAATATGTATAATAGCAGGCCCACCGCCATTACCCCGATACCGATGTTGCGGTAAGGGTGGTAGAGCCAGTTGGGAGCGGTCCGGAATGGTTGGGACATAGCGGTCACGCTGGTGCGATAATCCTGGTATTTCAGGGCCAGGTAGACCGTCTCCTCACCCATGGTGGCGCTGACGTAAGCCTGATCGCCATCAAATGCTCTCAGCCCCCACTGCTGCCAGGGGATCTCATCGGGTTGAAAGAAGACCTCCACCGGCCCGGACGGGGCCCAGAAGTGGTCCCGGTCTTCCTCGCTGACTCGCCGGCTATAGGGGGACGATAGCGAAGGCGACAGGCTGGCTTCCTGCACCTGGCTCAGCCATGCCCCCCAGGCCCGGCCATCGATTACCGCCACCCGGCCTCCGGTTTTGGCCTGGATATAATCCGGCAGGGGTAATTGCTGGAGCCGTTTGTTCTCCTGGGTCGCATAACCGCCGGGCGACTTCAGTTCCGCCGCCTGCTCCTGGGCCCAGTCCACTGCGGTGGCGCTGATCATCACCGGGGCGACATAGAAAAACAGGGCCAGCCCCGCGATGATGCCGATCATCAAAGCGATCCGCCGCCACAATTCGTTTCTGCCTAAAGCGCTGGCCATTGCTCATCCTCCTCATGTTGACTGCCGGGCGGGGAGATCCCCCGCCGGGGTGATTAACTTGGAGCGGTGCTCCCTCCGAACCCGCCGTCGGGGAACGAGGGTGATCACCTCATCATTGCCGCGGTTTAACTCTGGGTACGGTCATCCTTGATGATAGCATGGTTGGGTGACCATTGCTTGACGGTAGCCGCCGCCTGGGCCGCATCGACGCTGGTGATGGCGGTCATCTTGTAATAATCATCCTTGCCACCTGGAGGTTTGACCGCCACGATGCCCCGGCCGGGGGCATAGTAGGTAAGCGATTGGTACTGAGCTGCCTGGTTGTCTTCATAAACTATCAGGCAATTATCGAAGACGGTGAAACCCAGGTCCAGTTTAACGCCCATGTCCATCACGGTCCAGGTGATCTGGCCGGACTGATCCTGGTATTTCCAGGTCTGGCCCACCGTCAGGTTGTTCTTCAGCACTGGGAATAGCTCGTCAGGGGTCTGGTCCAGGATATAGTAGGTGCCGTCGGGGCGCTCCACGTAATGGAAGCCGTAACCGAAGGTCTCCCCCTGGTCCACCCCGGTCTCCACCTCGCTGATTCTTACCGCTTCGTGGGCCACCACCCGGGCGCTGGTGCGTTCCACCACTCCCGTGGTCCCGTCCGGGTAATTGACCAGGAAGGTGCACTTAAGACCCGGCTGGGACAAATAGGTGGCAGCTCGGCTAAGGTCCACCGCTGGGGCCGGGGCTGGCAGCGGGGCTGGATTGGCCGGCTCCGTCACCGTACTGCCAGGAGCCGGGGTGGTTCGATTGGCGGCCGTATCAGGTTGTTCGCCCCGGGAAAGCCACCAGAAGACTCCGCCCCCGCCCACGAATAACAGCGCCAGCAGGGAGATCATGATCACCAAGGCATTCTTGTTCCCCCCACTGCCTCTTCCCAAATCGCCGGTTGCTCCTGCTCCGAGGCCGGCTCCCGGTGAAGGGCCGGTACCCGCCCGACCCAGGCTGGGCTGGCTGGCAGGTGGCGCCGGGGGAGAGGATGCCGGACCGGCGGAGTTGGCCCCTGGGGACAGAGGGGGCTGGACAGCGCCCGGAGGAGCCGACAGCTGGGATGCCTGGGGCCCGTCCGCGCTCGCGGCTTTTGGCGCAGTTGGCGAGGGCGTTGCTGGGCTCGCGGCCTTAGGCGGCGGGATGTCTCCCGGGGCTGCCAGGGTCTGGGTATCGAAACCGCAATCACCGCAGAAACGATCCCCGGGCACCAATCCCGCCCCGCACTCGGGGCAAAACTTGAGTTCGCTCATCTTATTTCCCTGCCTCCTTATATGGGTGTACCGCAGGCGGTACAAAACTTTTTGCCGGGTCTCAGTTCAGCCCCACACTGGCCGCAGAAACGGCTGCCGCCGGGTTCAGTCTGACCAGCTGAGGCGTTAACCTCACCTGCCCCCGCCGGGGCAGGACTGCCCCCGCTCAAGGCTGCCAGGATATCTTCCATCCAGTGGAGCAGGGTGCCTTCCAGCTCGGGCCCGCTCAGGGCCTGGTGACGGAAACGGGTCCCCGCCGGTGTCTGGTTTTCGAAGGAGAATAGGTGATTGGTAAAGGCGGTGGTAGCCAGGAACACCCGGGATAGACTGCGTTCCTCCTCATCTATTAAGGCGGTGGCCTGGAAACCGACGCTGCCCATCCAGCTGGTGATGAATTCGGTGCCCATCAGCCGGGCTCGCTCACCCAGGGTCAGCACTCCCTCGGCGCTGGTGGCAAACCCCAATTCCTGCAGCTGTTGGATATGGGCCGGCTGCAATGACAGCCGGCTATTCTTCAAGCCCGGGGTCAGTTCGAACAGAGTGGGCAGCAGCCAGCGCTTATCCCGGCTGGCCAGGGCTTTCTTTAAGAGCTGCACGAAATCCTGGCTGGAGAGAGATAATTCTACCCCGCTGCGATAGTCGAGCATGCTCTCCATATAGGAACGGCGATAGATATCTATACAGTGCAGGGCACTGACCAGCACCTCTGTCTCCCGGACCTCCGGAAACACAGCCTGGTAGCTGCCCATCCCCGGGGAGGCATATATACTGGACCACCACTCCAGGTATGCTCTCCAGTTTTCGAACTGCAGCAGCAGCGGATATCCTTCCGCGTTCACGAACTGGGCGACCACGGCTGGGTCCTCCTTGGACAGCAGTACCTGGAACTGTTCCTCGGCCGCGCTGCCTCCCCCCCGGTTGAATTCGATCTTCAGATCCGGCTCCAGCACTTTCCGGGCTATGGAACCGAACTGGGGACTCTCGGCCAGGGTTTTGAATAACTCCGAGGGGCGGCTGGTGGCGGCTTGCTCCGGGTCATAGCGGTGAGCTGACAGGCGGTTGCCTTTCAGGCCCGAACGTCGGAACAGGTGGTCGATATCCCCCGATGCCAGTTTGAATACCTCGACATTGCCCAGCTGGTTAGCTTGATTTTCCATTCTTCTGCCTCCCTTATGGCCTGTGATCGCCATTTAATAGGTTTCCCCGGCCCAAACCCGGCCGCGCTCGATCCGCTGCAGGGCCCGGCATCCATCCAAGCCCAGATAGGGACACCCCTCGGTGCCGCTGTGCAAGGTGGCGGTTGGGTCTCCCGGAGGGATCCACAACAACTGCCCGCGCTCGATCCATGTCCCCAGGTCGAAATCATAGTCACTGAGGCTGATCATGCTTTCCCCCCAGCGCAGCATGTTGTGCTGGTCTACAAATCTATACTGGCCGGTGCCCCAGGTGTTTACCCTTTCCAAACCCGCCGGGACATCCACCCCGAAATAGGCGATCGGGTAACCCTGGTGAGGACCGATGGGCACTGTCGAGATGACCGCTTTGATCCCCGCCGTGTTCAATAAGCGGGGCAGCACCCCCGGCACCCCGGCTCCGGGTTTACACAGGAAGGGGGCTGGGGCTATCGGTTGGCCCAGGCTCAC
>JAQVXF010000008.1 GCA_028709355.1 Syntrophomonas sp. | reverse complement strand
CACCGATGCGGTACTGCTGACAATCAACCTCACCGACGGCGCCCGGGAAACGGTTGCCAAAGCTAACCAGTACATGGAAGACAACCAATTCTCCATGCCGGTATTGTTGGATACCGAGGGCCAAGCCGCCAACGCTTACAAAATAACCAGTATCCCCACCACCGTGATCATCGACCGGCAGGGAAATATCCGGGCTCGCTTCGCCGGCGCCACTACTTCTGAGAAACTGCAAAGCTACGTGAATCAGCTGAAATGAGTTGGAGCCCCGAAATGTGGGCGTAAGCCGATGGAGCGATAAGGCGAAATAACAATGAGATTCACTTCCGCACTTGGCCCGGGGGGCTTTTGAATCGTTTTCGATACATATACCTGACCGTCAGTATCGGGTGCCTCTGCAGCATGCGCGGTCCCGCGTATTGCATGATCTTGCGGATCTCTTCCCGCATAGCCGGGCGGTAGCA
This sequence comes from Syntrophomonas sp., assembly GCA_028709355.1. GTDB lineage: Bacteria > Bacillota > Syntrophomonadia > Syntrophomonadales > Syntrophomonadaceae > PHAA01. The sequence continues at coordinate 15,934 of JAQVXF010000008.1, read as the reverse complement.
ATGCACCGGACACTGGGAACATACCGGTTTATCATCGCCGAACACACATTTTTCGGTACGCTGGCGGACATAGTCCAACATTTTCCGGCAATCGCCGCATAATCCCGCGGTGGCCGGCTGGTGCCGGTCCTGGCAATGAATGAGCATCATCTTCTCGACGGTGGTCATCTCCAGCTTCTTCGAATATGCCATACCGTTGTACCCTCTTCCCTAATCCGATCTGCGCCGCTAGGCTGAACAGACTCCGCACTCCCAGCAGGTTGACACCAATATCGCCTCTCTGGCCAGCCCTAACTTGAGATGCGCGACTCCACCCGGGTGGTGCCAACAACCCTCAACCGTTCGGGATGGTGCAGCTGAGCCAACAACCGCCTGCTGCCCAACTCAGTCAGCCCAGTTACCTGTATTTTATCAGAAGCACATTCTCATTGCCGTTCCCCCGCGCTTACCATTCTTGCATCCTGATTATTCGCCACGGATTCTTTCCATACAAGCGCCATTTGCACAGCGTTGCGCCGGATATAAATCTGCTGAGCAGGCCGCACTCATCGCCGGAACACCTACGGTCGACGCTGCCCTGCAGGCCGGTTAAACCCTCACCTCTTGGGCAAATCGGCGGGATATGATATGATGCTGATAGCTCAGGCAGCCTACCCCATTTGAGGATCGGAGAGTAAGTGATGGTTCGTACGCTCCTGGTGACACAAGACAATCAAGTGATTGACAATGTGCCGCTCCACCGCACCGCTGATAAGGATGTGAAGTGGTTCTGGGTGGATTTTGAGGCACCCGACAGTGCTGAGGCCAAATTGCTCAGCGACTTCTTCCATTTCCATCCCTTGTCGATCGAGGATTGCTTTCAGTTTCTGCAGCGCCCCAAGCACGATCACTACGAGGAATATGATTTCTTTGTCTTTCAGAATCTCCAGCCAGATTGTCTGGATCCCCAGGAAATAGACTTATTCCTGGGACCCAACTACGCGGTCACTTTTCACCTGCTCCCCTCCCGCGAAATAGACACGGTCCGGGAAAAGCTAAGCCTCGGCGGGTCAATGGCGGGAAGCCCCCGCTTCATATTGTATTTATTGATGGACATCATCGTGGACGAATATTTTCCGGTCATATATGCCTTGGAGGATAAGCTGAATGCTATCGACAGCAGCAAAGCCGGACCGGGATTCATAGCTTCGCTCTACCAGACCCGGGACCAATTGCTGTCACTGCGCCGGGTAGTGATGCCTATGTGGGAACTCTTGTACCGGATGTTGAATAATGACCAACTATCGATACCTGACGAAGAGCGGCTCCACTTTAAAGATATAGATGACCACCTGGTGAAGATTGCAGAGATGATCGAGTCCAGCCGAGAAATCACCGCTGATATACGGGACAGTTACCTTTCTCTGAACTCATTCCGGATGAACAGTATCATGAAAACCCTCACTATTATTGCCTCCATCTTCATACCCTTGACATTTGTAGTCGGGGTTTATGGCATGAATTTCGACTACATGCCGGAATTGAGGTGGCACTGGGGCTATTTCGCCTCCCTGGCGCTCATGGCCGCCTTGGCAGTCGGCATGTTGATAGGCTTCTGGATAAAGGGATGGTTCGATTAAGCACCACCTATGTAAATATTGAATGAAAGAAGAGGGATTTTATTTTGGACGAACAACTTCAGTCGATCGAATCCAAGTTGCTGCTGAAAGAAAGCCATTTTCCCCAATTGCGCGAGTACCTGCTCAAGGCCGGGGGCCTGCGGGAATGGTTCATCTATTACCAGGGTGCCAACCAATGGAATAAGCGTTTTTATGAACAGCAGCTGTTCCTGCTGCTGGGCCAAGAGTTACTGTCGGTGGGCATTTATCCCGATGGCAAGATGCAGTTGACCAGCTATCGACTGGATGAAATCGCCCGGGTTCAGCGCGATTTCGATTATGATGAAAATAATACTGCTCAACTGGTTCTGTGCGGTGCCACCATACATCTTAAGCACTCCAGCGTAAAAAACCGACCTGAGGCGCTAACCTTCAAACGACCACTGGCATCGGAGCAGGGTGATCCGGAGGGATTCGAACGGCTGATGAATCTTCTGGTATAGCCAATAAGTCCAGAAACAATAAGGAGGGGTTGATGCCCCTCCTTGATCCTTGGATATATTAGCTCCTTAGCCGCAGCTGGAACAAGTACTGCATCCTCCGGCCGTATCTTGCTTGCCGGGAATTATCGAATAATAGGTAAATCCATTCTGTTTGACGGAATCTATGGTAAATCCTTGAAACGACTCGTATAAGTCCGGTTTCACCACGAACTTGATTCCATCATGTTCCTGAACCAGGTCACTGTCAGCTGGTTCGTCCAGAACCAGACCAAAAGACATGCCCCCTCAGCCAGGACTCCCCACAATCCGCAGATCGGTCTTGTCAGACTGCATCGCTTTCAAAGTCTCTTTGATGTCCGCAACTGTATCCGCTGAAATCTTTACTAATTCCATTTCTAATCCCACCTTACTCTTTTGATCGCGCTTGATTCGTTGTCCTAGGGTGTATTCTCATTACCCCCTAGGGGTATTATAACAGGCCCGGAACGATTCAACAAGTGCCAATTCTATTTTTCCGTCTAGAGTACTTTGGCTATGCCTCTGTAAATGCGGCCGTGAACCATATCGATGGTGATCAAGGCCCGGTCCTGCAATATCTGGGTAGCGTTCCTGGCTCCGACGATGACTGGCAAACCGGTATTCAGACCCATAATGGCGGCATCCGATGTCAAGCCGCCTTCTTCGGCGATGATAGCCTTGACTCTATCCAGGTAAGGAACCATGAAAGGATAGGCCGCCTGGCAGACCAGAATGTCGCCGGGCTCGATTTTGACCAGATCGGCCTCTTCCCGTACTATTTGGACCAGACCGCTGACCGGTTGTGAACCAATACCCATACCCTGCAACAGGATATCGCTGACCACATGGACTTTGATGAGATTGGTGCTGCCAGTTAGCCCAGCGGGGCTGCCGGCTGTCAGAACCACCATATCTCCTTGGCGGATGTACTCTCGCTCGAGGCATCCCGTCAGGGCGCGCTCCAAGATTTCATCCGTCCCCCGGGCTGGCAGGGTCAGTACCGGATACACCCCCCATACCAGCACCAGTTTGCGCATCACCGCAGGGTCCGAAGTTGCTGCCACTATATCGGCCTGGGGTCGGTATTTGGACACCATCCGTGCGGTGGCGCCGGTAGTGGTGGAGGTTATAATGGTGTTTATGCCTAAACTGGCAGCAGTGGCACAGGTGGCATAGCTTATAGCATCAGTCACCGAGGGACTGGCATGCAAGCGCCGCGCCCTTAACAGTTCCTGGTAAGCCAGCCCCTGTTCGGAACGGGCGGCCACCCTGGCCATAGTCTCCACCGCTTCCACCGGATACTTGCCCGCCGCGCTCTCCCCCGACAGCATAATGGCATCAGCCCCGTCGAAAATGGCATTGGCCACGTCGGATACCTCAGCCCTGGTAGGGCGCGGGTTACTTATCATCGATTCCAGCATTTGGGTAGCGATGATAACCAGTTTGCCCGCTTCATTGCACTTCCGGATGATACGCTTCTGGACCAGGGGAACTTCTTCGGCAGGTATCTCCACCCCCAGGTCCCCCCGGGCGACCATGACCCCGTCGGCGACCCGGATGATCTCGTCGAGATTATCAACCCCAGCCTGGCTCTCGATCTTGGCGATAATATCGATCGCAGCATTCCTGGACTCCAGGATCCGCTTGATCTCCAATACATCCCGGGCGCTCCTGACGAAAGAAGCGGCGATAAAATCCACCTGCTGGTCAACACCGAAGTTGATATCGGCTATATCTCTATCACCTACGAAGGGGAGTTTTATCCCCACCCCGGGGACATTGACTCCTTTCTTCGCGCCCAGTTCCCCCCCGTTTATCACCCGGCAGACTATATCGGTGGTGGTGGTAGCCTCAACCATCAGGTTTATCAAGCCATCAGCAAGCAGGATGGAGATACCCGCCTCTACCTCCATGGGTAGGTTGGCGTAACTGACCTGGACCTGGTTTTGATCACCCGGAACTGGCCGGGTGGTTAGAATGAATCTCTGTCCCGCAATCAGGTTGACCTTACCGTCCTGCAAGGGGCCGGTTCTTATTTCCGGCCCCTTGGTATCCAGCATGATAGCCAGCGGGACATCTAATTCTGCGGATATGCGCCGTATAGTATTTATCCTGGCACCATGCTCCCCATGATCACCGTGGGAAAAATTAAGCCTGGCCACGTTCATGCCCTTGACCACAAGTTGCTTTAAGATCTGGTGATCTTCGCTGGCAGGCCCGATGGTGCAAATGATCTTGGTTTTACGCATTGTCTACCTCCGTTGCCGGGAGCCCATCTCCAACTAGATTTACTGCCGCTTCTGACCCTCACTGGTGGTTGAGCCAAAACGGTGCATTACCTCGGCATTACCCCGGATTTTGATGGCCGAGGTGTGGGCCGTGAATTGCACCACTAGGATCTCTCCCTTGTCCAGCTTCTCGGTATGGTGAAATTTGGTGTCCTGTCCCCGAGTGAGACCGATGATGGTCACCCCATTTTCCAGTGCCTTGATAACGATGTAGTCTTCCCCGATGTAATCTTTCTCCATCCGACCACCCTCCTCAGTTAAACCATACGTTGGTCCGGCCCAGCAACTGCTCCAATTCCTTCTTCAAGCCAACATTGGGCTGGACATCATATTTTTCATCCAGTACCAACACTTTTTTCCCAGGCAGGTGCATGCAAACCTCGGCCCCGCCTGGATACCGCCCGATCAGCGCCAGCAGCTGAGCCCGGGTCCGGTTATCGTTGTGTTCCGTAGATAATCGCACATGCATCTCCCTGAGGTTATCCTGCAGAGGAAATACCCGGCGCAGAGATATTTTAGGCTGCTCATCCCGGCGGTCCAGGAATCCCTCCACCACAATGGGCACATCCGGTTGGATATGGTCGATACACTGACGGTAGGCCGCCGGAAAAACCAGGACTTCGATCTGCCCGCTCAGGTCTTCCAGGAAGAACCGGGCGTAAGGATCGCCACGACGGCTGATCTTCTTGCTCAGGTTCACTGGTATCCCCGCCAGGCGCAGGTAATCTTCCGGTCCCTCTGCGATCAGGTTGCTGATTTCATCGCTGGCGACCATCGCCATAGTCTCCCGGTAAGCATCCAGCGGATTAGCCGATACGTAGAAGCCCAATACCTCCTTCTCGCGGCTCAGCTTGTCCTGGCTGTCCCATTCCCCCTTGACCACGATGACTGGTTCCTCGACCATGCTGGCCGTGTCCCCGAATAAAGAAATTTGGCCCCCTTGGCTGGCTTGTTTGATCTGAACTGCCAGGGTCAAGGATTCATCCATGATCGAATAGACCTGTTTGCGGGTTTTACCCAGGGAATCGAAGCAACCAGCATAGATCAGATTTTCCAGCATACGCTTGTTTATCTGGGTCAGGTCGACCCGGCGGCAGAAGTCGAAGAAAGACTGGAACCGCCCCTGGCGCCGGGCTTGGACTATAGCGGTGACGGCATTGATGCCCACATTCTTTATGGCGCCCAAACCGAACCTGATGGCGCTCCCGGAAACTGTAAAATTCTCGAAGCTCTCGTTGACATCGGGCGGCAGTATGGGTATCCCTCTCTTGCGGCATTCCTTAATATAGAACACCACCCGGTCCTGGTGCTCGATGACGCTGCTCAGGAAGGCGCACATGTATTCGACCGGATAATAAGCCTTCAGGTAGGCGGTTTGATAAGAAATCAGGGCATAGGCAGCAGAATGACTCTTGTTAAATCCATAGCCGGCAAAGCTCTCCATGATGTCAAACAGGTGTCCGGACAGCTCGCCATCGATATTGTTGCCAGCTGCCCCCTGGATGAACTTCGCCCGCATGGCATTGATCTCGCTCGCCTTTTTCTTGCCCATAGCCCGGCGCAGAACATCAGCCTCGCCCATGGAAAAATTGGCCAGGTCACTGGCCACCCGCATGACCTGTTCCTGGTAGAGTATGACCCCGTAGGTTTCCTCCAGGATAGATTCCAGGGTGGGATGCATGTACTCCACCTTTTGGCGTCCCTGCTTGCGGTTGATGAAGTCCTCCACCATGCCGCTGCCCAGTGGGCCAGGACGGTAAAGGGCGATCACTGCGATCAGGTCTTCAAATCGGTTGGGTTGCATATCCCGTAAAATCCGCCGCAAACCATCGCTCTCCAATTGGAACACCCCGATCGTGTCGCCTTCTTGGAGTAGGCGGAAGACCTGCTCATCATCCAAGGGAAGGTTATCCAGATCGACCTTTATACTGCGGGTCTTCCCTATTATGTCCACCGCCCGGGCTAGAACCGTCAGGGTCCGCAAGCCCAGGATGTCCATCTTCAACAGGCCGATGTCTTCCACTGTTTCTTTGGCAAACTGGGTTATTATGTGATCATCGCTGGTTTTCTGCAAGGGCAGCAGTGAGCTTAGGCTCTCCCGCCCAATCACCACCCCGGCGGCATGGACCGAAGCATGGCGGGGCATCCCTTCGATGGCCCGGGCCAAATCGATCAGGCGCCGGGTATCGTAGTCATCCTGGTACGCCGCTCCCAGTTCCGGGGAGATGTCCAGAGCCCGTTCGATGGTCACGCCCAGTTCGGCCGGTACCATCTTAGCGATACGGTCCACGTTCCCATAGGGAATATCCAAAGCCCGCCCCACATCCCGGATGGCGGCCCGGGCGGCCATAGTGCCAAAGGTTATGATCTGGGCCACCTTGTCCATCCCGTAGCGTTCGACAATATATTGGATGACCCGGTCTCTCTTCTCGAAGCAGAAGTCGATGTCTATATCGGGCATACTGACCCGTTCCGGATTAAGGAAACGTTCGAACAGCAAATCGTACTTGAGGGGATCGATGGTAGTGATGCCTAATACATATGAAACCAGGCTGCCGGCAGCCGAACCTCTGCCCGGACCTACTGGAACATCGTTATTCTTGGCCCAGTCGACCAGATCCTGGACTATCAGGAAATATTCAGCGAAACCCATCTCATTGATCATCTGCAACTCATAGGTCAGTCGTTCGGTTACTTGCGCAGCTGGAACGGGATAACGCCGGGCGAATTTCTCCCAGGTAAGCTGGGCCAGGAAACTCTCCGGAGTATAACCGGCGGGGATGGCGAAATAGGGCAGGTGGAATTCTCCAAAACTGAATTCCAGCTGGCATTTTGCGGCGATCTTCAGGCTATTATCGATTGCCTCGGGGTGATCCGCAAACAGTTCCCGCATCTCGGTTTCACTCTTTAAATAAAACTCGCTGCCGAAGAATCGCATCCGCTCTTGATCAGTCACTACTTTTCCGGTTTGAATACATAGCAGCACATCATGGACAGAGGCATCTTCCTTGCGGATGTAGTGCGCATCGTTGCTGGCAACCAACGGAATTCCGGTCTGGGTGCTCATCTCAAACAAGGCTTGGCAGACCTTCTGCTCCAATTCGATACCATGGTCCTGGACCTCGAGATAAAAATTGCCGGGCCCGAAAACCTCCTGGTACTTGCCGGCTATGGCTACCGCCGCTTCATATTTGTCGGCCACCACCAACTGGGCTATCTCCCCGGCCAGACAACCACTGAGACCGATCAAGCCCTCACTGTATTTCTCCAGTAACTCCATATCGATACGCGGCCGGTAATAGAAGCCCTCGATATAGGAGCGGCTGACCAGCTCAGTCAGATTTCTATATCCAACCTCATTTTTACACAACAAAGTCAGATGCGAGTTGCGTTCAGCCTGGCGGGTATCCTTGTCTAAGCGGCTGCGCGGCGCCACATAGACTTCGCAGCCGATGATAGGCTTGATCCCCCGCTTTTTGGCCTCCCGGTAAAAATCGATGATGCCGTAAAGCACCCCATGATCGGTTATCGCTATGGCCGGCATACCCAATTCGACGGCTCGGTTAACCAGATCCTTGACCCGACAGGCCCCATCCAGCAGACTGTATTCGGAATGATTATGCAGATGTACAAAACCGCTCGCCATGATTACTACTCCCACTGCCAGATTTTCGTTCCAACCCTATCATAACATTTAGATAAAAAAAATAGACCTGCCCCTGAGGATAACTCCGGCAAGCCCTCTTACCTTGGTCAAATCCCGGTTCCTGCTGGTCTCTCCCCCACCCTGATCTGTCCCGATCATAACTTCCTGCTTGACGATATCCGTGCCAAATTCCATTTTGCCGGGGCACCGCCAAACCGATACCTGGTGACCACCAATCAATCAAGGATGGCGGCCAGGGAATCGCAGGACCGACATCATGGCCAGTCGTCATAGGATCATCACCAGCATCATCCGCCAGCTCCTACTACCATCAGAACCGGCAGCCTGGAATGACACGGCCCGCTAAGCGGCCGGTAACTGTGGACCGCCCGGCTGGACCGGGTAGCCCCCTTTCAAGAACCAGCGATAGAGGATCATCCCCGCCCCGAAGCCGCCAATGTGAGCCCAAAATGCTATCGACTGCTCCGCCCCGGTCGACAAAAGTCCGGAGGCCCCGCCATATACCTGGGTCAGAGCCCAAAATCCCAGGAAAATCCAGGCCGGCAGACTGATAAGGAAAAAAGGTGGGATGAAGGTCAGTACCGAGGCCTTCCTGAACATCAGGAAATAAGCCCCCATCACCCCCGCTACCGCGCCAGAAGCCCCCACTACCGGTATCTCGGAATTCAGGTTGAGCAGGAAATGGGTGATACTGGCCAACAATCCGCAGAGCAGGTAGAAGAGCAGGTAGCGGCGTTTGCCCATCTTGTCCTCCACATTGTCTCCGAACAGCCACAATATCCACATATTACCGATCAGATGCATCCAGCTGCCATGCAGAAAAGTAGAACTGATGAAGGGCAGGTAGCCCATGAAAGGCACATGGTAGTCACTATAATAGATGGGTACCAGGCCGAAGATATAGACCAGCTCGCTCATGCCCGCTTCCCCCAGGGAGACCTCGTAGAGGAATATCAGACTGTTCAAAATGATGATAATGACAGTGACGATGGGGAAGTTGGCACTATGGGCGCTGTCCCGCAAAGGTATCATATTATCCGCTCCACTCCGTAATTTAGCCGATTAGGCTCTCTCGGCAGGCAGGCTCGAAGTGCGTATGAGTAGTGCGTATGCGCGCGCCGCTATCCCCGGCGGTGACCCAGCGGTTTCATAATCCCCGCTTGACCGCGCTCCGCCCCCCTCGCACCTGCGATAGTATTCACCGTATCACTGCCTTGCTACAACACCGGGTCGAACATTTCCTTTGGGGCTCCGCAAGCCGGGCATTCATCAGGGGGCTCCAGACCCTCATGGACATACCCGCACACCCGGCATCTCCACTTGTTGCTGCGCAAGGACCCGCTGGCGTCCCGGCCCATGTTCTGCATAGCATCCCGGGTATCCACCTTGGGCGCCATCATGATAACCCCCACCAGGATCCCGTCCCGGACAAAACTCTTCTTATAGTAGTTCTCCTGCGGGTCCCACACCTCCGTGACCCGGCACTCCTCCGGGGGCAGGTTGACCTCACCGATGGAGAAGATCTCCTTCCCGATGACTTTGACCAGTTTGGCAACCAGAGGGGGCGAGTATTCCAGCCAATCGCCGGCCGCATTAGCCCCGGCTACCCGGCCCATCTCCAGGGCCACCGCCCATGATCCCACCGGGCGTTCCCCCAGCCTGACCACGTCGCCGGCGGCAAACACATCGCTGGCACCAGTGCGCATGGACTCGTCTACTACTATCCCGTCATCGGTTTCGATACCCGCCGCCCGGGCCAGTTCTACATTAGGGGTGAAGCCGACCGCGAATAAAACGATATCAGCCTCCACTAGCTGCCCATCGCTGAGCTGTATCCCGGTCACCCGCTGGTCACCCAGGACCGCCGCCGCGGAGAGTCCCAAATATATATTTATCCCGTTTTCCACCAGCAGCCGCTGCAGTCGCTCCGATCCTGGCGGGTCCAACTGCTGGGCCATCAAACGATCCCCCGCCTCCACTACCGAGACTTGCAGACCCATCCGGGCCAGGGCCTCCACCGTCTGCACACCCTGCACCCCGCCGCCGACTACTATCGCTCGCTGCCCGGCTTGCAGGTGTTGCTTGACCACATCGGCATCCGCCTGATTCCGCAGGGAGAACACCCCGGCTCGGTCTGCCCCCGGCAGAGCCGGGATCAGGCTGCTGGCCCCGGTAGCCAGGATCAAGCGGTCATAGTCCAGATGGGTTCCATCCGCCAGGGTCACCTGCCGTTTACTGGTATCTAGCCCGCTGACCCGGCAGGCTACGCGGACCTCCACTTGTTTGCGCCGGTACCATTCATCATCATAGACAAAGAATCTCTCCGCCGGCAGGTCGGCGCTCATATATTCGGGCAGCACCGGACGGTAATAAGGTTTGACCGCTTCCTCAGTCAGGATAGTGACCGGACCGGTGCGATTGCGCTGGCGGATGGCGACCGCCGCTGCAAGGGCGGCTATCCCCCCACCGATGATCAAGAACCTATCATCGCTGTCGTTGACGTATTCGTCTTCCAACTTCTGCGCCACGAAATTCTCCTGACCCACTCCGCAGGCAGGGCAGACCGCTGGAGGTTCTTCGCCTTGGTATATATGACCGCACACCAGGCAACGCCATTTTTTCTCCGATTTGGGGGCCTTTTTCTGCAGGACCGCTTTGGCGAAATCCATGCCGAACGCAAATGCATCTTCCAGATTGCGGTCGGAGGGCTTGAAGTTGATCCTCAGTCCCGGCAGCACATCCATGCGGAGCATACGCAGGCGGGCTTCGATGTTGGGCACCGCTTCGCCGCTCCATCCATAAGCCCCGAAAGCAGCTGCCACCAGATGCCCGTGGGTCACCGGAGAGAGCTGGCTCAATAATTCCCATACCGGCGGCAGGGTGTCGCCGACCAGGGTGGGGGAGCCGATCAGGATGGCATCGGCGCCCTCGATCCGGGCCAGCACCGAGGCCACATCTGCCTCCACCAGGTCATATTTTTCGATATTGAAGTCAGCTACCATCTGCAGACCTTCGATGATACCGTCGGCAATCATATTAGTGTATCCATACACACTCAAGTAGGGCATCACTATCCGGGGGCGCGGATCTTCATCGGGAGGCGGGGGCGTGGCCCATTGGCGGTAAAGACCGATATAATAAGCGGGATCCTCTCTTAAGATCGGACCATGGCCGGGGCAGATCATCTGCAGGGGGAGTCCCTCAATCTTATCCAGGGCTTCGATTACATAGGATTTGAACGGTCCCATTATCTTGTCGAAATAGTATTCGAAAGCAGGAATAATATCCTTGTCGATCAGGTCGTTGAACAATTTGGGCTCGGCGAAGTGACTGCCGAAAGAATCACAGGAGAACAGGATCTGGTCTTCGAGCAGATAGGTATAGATGGAATCAGGCCAATGCAGGAAGGGGGCATCGATGAATTGCAGAGTTTTACCGCCCAAATCCATAACCTCTCCGTGCACTACCGGTTGTCTATTGAACTTGGTGTTGGTGATCTCCTTCAGAAAATTGAGGGCAGTATTGCTGCCCAGTACCGTCAAGCCCGGCATCATCTTGACCATCTTCTCGACCGAGCCAGCGTGGTCGGGCTCGGTGTGATTCATGATCAGGTAGGATATCTCGCTGAGATCCACCACCTTCTGCAAGTCGGCTATATACTCGTCGAAGAATTTGGCTTTGACCGTATCGATCAACACTGTTTTGTCCCGTCCCTTTATCAGGTAGGCATTATAACTGGTGCCATATTCGGTAGTCATAATTATGTCGAAAATACGCAGCTCGGGATCCAATACACCCACCCCAAAAACCCCGTCGCAAATCTGGGTAGCCTGCATCTGAACCTCCTCCTTAACTCAATTTGTCAGCCTTGCCTCTATCTAGCATGATAAGTTCTTTTGCCATTTTTAACAAGCCGACCCAGGGTGGTTGACCCGATCCATCCCCCCTCTCGGGATTGTTTTTTGTATACTTGTTTCGCCTCGTTCCACGGCCCTCCTGGGACTAGCCCGCAGTGCCCTATTTTACTGGCTTTAAGGGTTATAGAGGCACCTCACAAACACCCCAAATTTCAGTTGTCAATGTGACATGTTTCACATAGAATTAGGTTAGTTTGGTTTGGGTTATATTTCTGCCCCTCATTCCCCATAAATGCGGGCTTAGCGCGTATTTACAGAGCTGCTCCGGGGCAGTAAATATAGAAGCAGAAAACCATCGATCTTTATTGAAGAAAGGAGGGATAAATTGATGAACTACCAGGAGATTCTCGCCCAGTATGCAGACAAGCCCGGAGGGATGATCGAGGCTTTTCACGCCATCCAGGAAAAGCTGAATTATCTTCCCCAGGAAGTCATCATCGAGGCGGCCCGGGTTTTCGACAAACCCGTGGCGCAGGCCTTCGGGGTGGCAACCTTTTACTCCATGTTCTCCACCCAGCCCCGAGGCAAATATGTGATCCGGATCTGCGAAAGTGCCCCTTGTCACGTGGCCGGGGCGGCTGAAGTGGTGGCTGCACTCGAGCAGGAGCTGGGCATCAGCATGGGGGAAAGCACCGCCGATGGTCTTTTCACCCTGGAATTCACCGAGTGCGTAGGGCAATGCCAGGCAACCCCCGTAATCACCATCAATGGCGCACCTTATCTGGATGTTACTCCAGCCCGGGTGGCTGGAATCATCATGGCATGCAAGTAAGAGGTAAATTGGTTAATAGATTCAAGCACCTGATTTGTCAGGAAAGGAGGATATCGTAATGGCCGAGGAAATGCGCATTGTATTGCGTAACTACGGGAAGATCGACCCACTCAATATAGACGAGTATATTGCTGCCGGTGGATACGGCGCCCTTAACAAAGCTCGAGGGATGAGCCCGATGGACCTCATCGGCGAAGTCAAGGCGTCCAATCTCAGAGGCCGGGGGGGAGCCGGTTTCAACTGCGGCATGAAGTGGAATTTCGCCTGCCAGGCACCGGCCGACCAAAAGTATGTTATCTGCAACGCTGACGAGGGTGAACCCGGCACCTACAAAGACCGCCTGATCATGGAAGGGGATCCCCAATCTCTGCTGGAAGGGATGGCCATCTGCGCTTACGCCATCGGCGCCACCCAGGGCTACATCTACTGTAGGGGTGAATATCCCTCAGTGGTGAAGACCTTGAACGCCGCCATCGCCCAAGCCAAGGAGAAGGGAGTCCTGGGAGACTTCTCGATCGAGGTCCGGATGGGAGCCGGTGCCTATGTCTGCGGTGAGGAGACTGCTCTGATCGAATCCATTGAGGGCAAGCGGGGCGAACCCCGCATCAAACCGCCCTTCCCGCCGGTGATCGGCTTGTGGTACAAACCCACCATAGTCAACAATGTTGAGACATTCGCCAATATCCCGGCGATAGTGGAGAAAGGCGCCGCCTGGTACGCCGGTATCGGCACCCCCACCTATCCTGGTACCAAGATCGTTACCCTGACCGGCGATGTAGTCAACAAGACCTTCTTTGAGGTTACCACCGACACCACCATCCAGGAGGTTATCTTTGGTTTCGGCGGTGGTATTTCCGGCGGAAAAGCCTTCAAAGCGGTGCAGATCGGCGGAACCTCAGGGGCCTTCATTCCAGCCGCCCACCTGGACACCCCCATCGGGTTCGATGCCATGAGCTCTATCGGCGCCAGCCTAGGCTCGGGGGCCGTATTCGTTCTCGATGAGAGCCGGGATATCGTGGATGTAACTGCCCGTATCGCTAGATTCTTTGCACATGAATCCTGTGGAAAATGCGCCCCCTGTAGAGAAGGCACCATGCGTATGCATGACCTGATGGACAAGATCAACGCCGGTCAGGGCCAAACCGCGGATATTGCACTGCTCAATAAACTGGGCCGGGTGATGTCCTATTCCTGCCTGTGCGGGTTGGGCCAGGCCGCACCGGCCCCAGTTCTGACTGCAATCGAGCACTTTTCCGCCGACTATGACGCCAAATTAGCTTAGGTGAGCAAAGGAGTGAAAAGAATGATAAACGTTACCATAGACGGTATCAAAGCTTCCGTTCCTGATGGCTCGACTATCCTGCAGGCGGCTAAAGATGTCGGTATAAGTATCCCTAGCCTATGCTATCATCCTGACCAGTCGGTGAAGGCCAACTGCCGGGTATGCGTATGTGAAGTCGAAGGGAACAGACTTCTGCAGGCCGCCTGTTCGCAGCCAGTGTACGAAGGAATGGTAATAAAAACCCGGACCCCCAAGGTGATCGAAGCCCGTAAAACCATCCTGGAGCTGATCCTGTCCCATCATCCCCAGGACTGCTTGAATTGTATCCGCAATGAGAACTGCGAACTGCAGAGTCTGGCGGCCGAGTATTTCGTCCGTTCCAACCCCTTTGAGCTCAAGGTCCGGGGATTGCCCAAAGACCTCTCCACCCCCTCCCTGTTCCGGGATCCGGACAAATGCGTCCTCTGCCGTCGCTGTATAGAAGCCTGTACCGTAGTGCAGACGGTCAATGCCCTGGGACTGGAAGGCCGCGGCAGTCATGCCATGGTGGTACCCAGTCTGGGCTTGGACCTGATCGACAGTCCCTGCATCATGTGCGGTCAGTGCATCCATGCCTGCCCGGTGGGAGCTATCGGCGAAGTCGAAGATATCGATAAACTGCTGGCTGCCATTGCCGATCCGGAAACCATCGTGGTCACCCAGATAGCCCCGGCCGTGCGTCTGGCCCTGTCTGAGGAGATCGGTATGGACACCGGTGCCCTGCCCATGGAAGTATTCGTGGCCGGCCTCAAACAGATCGGATTCGATCATGTGCTGCATACCAACTTCACCGCCGACTTGACCATCCTGGAGGAAGGCAACGAACTGCTGAAGCGGTTGACCAGCGGCGGCACCCTGCCCATGTTCACCTCCTGCAGCCCTGGCTGGATTAACTTCTGCGAGACCTTCTACCCTGACCTGCTGGACAATCTGTCTACCTGTAAATCACCCCAGCAGATGTTCGGGTCTCTGGTCAAGACCTACTGGGCTGACAAGATGGGGATCGCGCCCAAGAACATCTTCTCGGTATCCATCATGCCCTGCGTAGCCAAGAAGTACGAGGCGGCCCGCCCGGAGATGACCGCCAGCGGCTACCGGGATGTGGACATCGTCCTCACCACCCGGGAGATCGGCCGCCTATTCCGGATGAGCGGCCTGGACTTTACCAAACTGCCGCCCCAACCCTTCTCCCCCTGGATGGGTGAATACACTGGCGCGGCCGTCATCTTTGGAGCTACCGGTGGGGTCATGGAAGCCGCCCTGCGCACTGTTTACGAAGTTGTTATGGAGGAAACCCTGGAAGACGTCAACTTCACCATCGCCCGTGGTTTCGAAGGTATCAAGGAAGCCGCGGTGGACCTCAAGGGGACAGTAGTGAAAGTCGCCATCGCCCATGGATTGAGCCACGCCCGCAAACTCATGGACCAGGTCCGGGCGGGTGAGTCACCCTACCATTTCATCGAGATCATGGCTTGCCCGGGCGGTTGCGTCGGCGGCGGCGGACAGCCCATAACCAAAGCCAACTTTAAACGCATCGAGCGCCTGGATGCCATCTACATCGAGGATGAAGCTATGCCCATACGCAAATCACATGAGAATGCCGAGGTCAAGAAGATCTATGAAGACTTCCTGCATGAACCCCTGGGCCATAAATCTCATGAACTGCTGCACACCCACTACCATGCCAAGCATAAAAGGTTCCTATAGGCTACATCGATCAACAGTCTTACATCGGAAGAATCTCCGGACCGCTTGCCCTGATGATCGGGGCAAGCGTTTTTTTTAGGGAGGGCCAGCCCCAACTTCCACCCAAGCTTGCCGGACAGCGAGACCTGGGCCATAATAGGGGA
>JAQVXF010000156.1 GCA_028709355.1 Syntrophomonas sp. | reverse complement strand
CCAGGTGGAAGGCATTGAGGTGGCCGGCAACCTACATGATATAGGTAAGATACATGTTCCCATCGAGATTCTCAGCAAACCGGGGAACCTGACCGAGATCGAGTTTTCCTATGTCAAAACCCATAGTCAATCCGGCTATGACATTATTAAGGATATAGAATTTCCCTGGCCGGTAGCCGAGATCATCCTTCAGCACCACGAGCGGCTGGATGGCTCCGGTTATCCGCGTGGGCTCAGCGGTGATGAGATCTTGCCTGAAGCCCGGATAATAGCGGTAGCCGACGTGGTGGAAGCCATGGCTTCCCATCGCCCCTATCGCCCGGCGCTGGGGATAGAACCCGCCTTAGAGGAGATCGTAAGAAATAGCGGCCTCCTCTATGACCCCGAGGTGGTTGCGGCCTGCTGCCGTCTGTTCCAGGAACGCGGTTTTTCCCTGGAGATCTGATTTTATTCCCCAACACCGGTTCGGCAGTGGATGCCTCACCACCCCTGCGATCCCCGTTAACTTAGTTTATACTGGTTGTGGTGGTCCAGGATTGATTGATGTTGAAGGAGGCGTTTAGTGTGTCAGGATGGTTGTTGAAAACTGAGCCGGATGAGTATTCCTGGGCGGACCTAATCCAGGAATCAGAGGCAGTCTGGGATGGGATCAAGGCGGCCCCGGCGCCATTAAGAACCTAAAGCAGATGCAGCCCGGCGATCCAGTCTATATCTATCATACCGGCAAAGAACGCCGCATCGTCGGTATAGCTGAGGTCACCAGCTTCCCCTATGTTAGCCCTGCCGGTGATGAGACCCTGATACGGATCGCCGCCCGGCAAGAATTAGTACAAGCAGTAACCTTGACAAGCATCAAAAATAGTGGATTATTCAGGGATTGGGATCTGGTGCGGCTGCCCCGTCTTTCGGTGGTGCCGGTGAGCGAGTCCCAGTGGGAATGGGTGATGGAAATGGGGACGATGGAGGCCAGGAAGCCATGATTCTGCCCACCTTGGTTCCATAATTAAACTCTTCTTAGGGTTTCTTCTTTCTAATCGTTTGGAGCATGTCGATAACAGCCAAAACCAGCCCCATCCCTATCAGACCATAGGCTGCGATTTTGGTCTCAGCGAATATGATCCCAGCCAATACTAAGGCAAAGGCCACGGAAGCCATGGGTGTCAGTTTACCGGCTCGCGGGACTCCCCTGTTGATGATAAGACTGATCCCCAAAATGGCTGCCAAAATGGTTATTGCGACCGCAATTAGTATCTGCGCAGCATTCATCGTTGGTTCCTCCAGTTATTCCTATAATCAATCATAATTCATGGATTAATCGTGCCTAATCAAGCTCCTTTTTGCAAGGGCTGATCACAGAAGGCTCTTCAAAGCGGTCAGGCAGAAAACACAAAACCCGCCATCCTAGGCGGGTTCTTTATTCTCAACTGGTCGGGATGACAGGATTTGAACCTGCGGCCTTCTGGTCCCGAACCAGACGCGCTACCAAGCTGCGCTACATCCCGACGCAAGGAACATTTTACCCCAACGTGATAATTTATTCAAGCCCCCACCTGGATAGGTGCGAGCCCGGCGGGGAGCGGTCAAAGACAGGACCAGCACCTGGGCGCAGGTTGCGGCAGGTGCTGGTCGTAATTGATCCCGATTATTGGTGGTGCCGGGCGGATTTTTCTATCAGTCGCTGTTTGGCTGCTCGGCTAAGACCTTTGATCTCCAGCTCGCGTTTAAGAGCTGCGCCTTTGCTGGATACCCCTTCCAGGTAAACCAGCTCCACCGGGGTGCGACCCCGGGTATACTTGCTGGCCAGCCCGCCCTGGTGTTCTTGCAGGCGGCGGTCGATATCCAAAGTGTATCCGGTGTAATAGGTGTTGTCACAGCATTTCAAGATATAAACATATGGCACCGGATCCGATCCCCTTGTTCGCATGCTTTTTCCAGATGAGTGCATCACCGCCGGCAGGTTGCTTATTTCATCCTTACGTGGCTGAATTTCAGAGGCAGTCTGAACTTGTGGGTGATGGAACTGGCTATCTCCTCAATATCAGCCAAGGTTACGTCGACAACCAGGCACTTAAGTTTGGCAAAAATTCGATAAGCATTGTCCAGTTCCTGCCCTACCAAGTCATCAAGGGAGTCTACTTCTTCCGGCAGATCGAAACTGCGAGCCCTCTCCCGCCTCAATTCCAACAGGGTTTCCATATCGATGGTCAGGCCCACCATGGGGACCTTGTCCTTCAGATTCAAGATTTCTTCCGGTACCTCGGTATTCAGGCTGATGGGGAAATTCGCCACCTTGATGCCCAGGCTGGCCATGTGCATGGAAAGGGGCGTTTTGGAGGTACGGGGCAATCCCAGTATTATAAGGTCAGCCTGCTGGATAGTATCCAGGTTGGCCCCATTGTCATGATCGATGGCATATTCAATCGCCTTGACCCGGTTAAAATACTCATTATCGGTCACATGGGTCAATCCGACCTTCTGCGATGGCTCGATGCCGGTCTTTTCTCTGATAACCCTCATCAGGGGAGTTAGCAGGTCGACCGCCATGACTCCCTTTTCGGCCGCCTTGTCGGCCATAAATTTACCCAGGGCCAGCTTGACCAAGGTATAGGTAACGATGGCATCTTCCTTGACCGCCCGGTCCAGGATCTCCAGGACCTGCTCCTCTCTGGTTACCCGGGAAAAGCGGGTGATACTCCTATCGATATCGTATTGTAGTGACGCGGCCGCCGCTATTTTCTCTGCAGTCTCCCCAACTGAGTCAGATACGGCAAAAATGTGCAGTTTTGTAGACATCGTTCTTCCCCCTTCTTCTTAATTGCGATTTATGCTCGGTGCGGTCTGTAAACTGCTCTACCATGTTTATATTCTACCATGAAGTGATGGATTCCTTTACCAAGCGGCAGAAAAGTCCTTGCTCCCACCCAACCACACTGTTTCAGGTTGTCATGCAGCCTCATCCTCGCTGGGGGAAGAGGTATCAGGGGGTTGGGCTTGACCAGCGCCCGGATCACCTGCCTCGGTGCCCGAATCCGGTTTTTCGGCGTCCCCTGGCGAGGTGTCTGAGGCGCCATCTCCTTCGTCGGCATTGTCATCCGGTTCGGTCTGATCCTGGTTACCAGTTTGGCTGGGCGGCAGGGTTGGGTCGGGGGCAGATTCCCCCACCTGGTCAGACGATTCAGGCTGAATCGGGACAGTCTCCTCTTCCTTATCATCTTCCTGACGGGCTGGTCTCTCTTTGAAAAGGCCCTGGTTAATCAGCCGGTTCATATAATCCTTCCACACCGGACCAGCCACTGTCCCGCCATAGGTCCCAAATCCCTTGATCTCAGCATTGTCGCTGTTGCCTACCCAGACCGCCGTGACCAGTTCAGAGGTATACCCTACATACCAAAGATCGCGAGAGGTGTTCTTGCCTGCCGCTCCTTCAGTGGTGCCGGTCTTGCCGCCGCTGGCGATAGCCACTCGAGCATTGGAGCCGGTACCGGCGTTGACCACCGATTTCAGGATACCATCCATGGTCTTGGCGCTACCGCTGCTGATTAGTCGTTGGGATACGGTCTCATCCTTATAGATCACCTTGTTTTTGGCGTCGAGCACTCTGGTCACCGTGTGGATCCCCGGTTGCTTGCCCTGGTTGGGGAACATAGTGTAAGCAGCTGCCATCTGCAGAGGTGATATCCCCCTGGTCATACCGCCCAGCCCCAGCGCCAGATTGTTGTCTTCCTTCTGGAGAGAGGTGATTCCGCAATCAGCCAGGAATTTAGTGGCCTTCTCCACCCCGAGCTTGTTCAAAATTTCCACTGAAGCTACATTGTAGGAATTGACCAGCGCCTCGCTGACCGTCACCTTTTCGGGTCTGGCCGAGTAATTGTCAGGACTGTATCCGTTGAAACTGCGTTTCTTATTGTTCATGACTGAATCCGGCTTGATGACACCTTC
>JAQVXF010000155.1 GCA_028709355.1 Syntrophomonas sp. | reverse complement strand
AGCAGACTGTCCTGGTCGCAGTCATACAATAGGTCCCGGACCAACTGCACATGTCCCGAGGTCTCTCCCTTCATCCACAACTGCTGACGGCTGCGGGAATAGAACCAGGTATGGCCCGTTGCCAGGGTCTTATCCAGCGATTCCGCATTCATATAAGCCAGCATCAGCACCTGGCCGCTGCGGACATCCTGGATTATGGCCGGCACCAAGCCTCTTTCATCAAACTTGATCTTATCAATCATAATCTTATCGTTACTCCTCTTGCCGCCAGGTACTCTTTGGCCTGGTGGATAGTAAATTCGCGGTAGTGGAAAATAGAGGCACACAAGACCGCATCGGCCTTGCCGTCGGCACAGGCGTCGTACAGGTGCCCCAGCTGGCCCGCTCCGCCCGAGGCGATCACCGGTATGGAAGCCGCCCCCGCCACCGCGGCGGTCAGGGGAATATCATAGCCTTCCTTGGTACCGTCCCGGTCCATGCTGGTCAGCAGGATCTCCCCCGCTCCCAGGGATTGGGCCTGCTGGGCCCATTCCAATACATCTATGCCGGTGGGGGTGCGGCCCCCGTGGATGTATACCTCCCAGCCACCCGCCGGTCGAAGGCGGGCATCGATGGCTACTATTATACACTGGCTGCCGAACTTCATAGCCCCTTCAGTTATCAGTTCCGGTTTCAGTACCGCGGCCGTGTTGACCGAAACCTTGTCGGCCCCGGCCTTGAGTGTGTCCCGGATATCCTCGATGGTGCGGATACCGCCCCCCACCGTAAAGGGGATGAATACCTCCCGGGCGGTGCTGCGGACCACTTCCAGCATGGTCTGGCGACCCTCGGAAGACGCGGTGATATCCAGGAAGACCAGTTCGTCGGCCCCCTCCCGGTCATAGAAGGCCGCCTGTTGTACCGGGTCCCCGGCGTCCCTCAGTTCTAAGAAATTTATCCCTTTGACTACCCGCCCGGCATGGACATCCAGGCAGGGTATGATCCTCTTGGCCAGCATAGCGACTACTCCTTGTCTTTCAGCGGGCCGCCTGCAGCGCTGCAGCCAGGCTTATCCTGCCTTCATAAAGGGCCTTGCCCACAATGGCACCAGTCAGCCCCAGCGGTTCCAGTTCTTTTAGAGCCAGTATATCGTCGGCAGTCGACACACCCCCGGAGGCGATGACTTGAAGCCCACTCTGCCGGACCATCTTTTCGATGGCTGCCAGGTTGGGGCCTTGCAGCAGACCATCCCGGGAGATATCTGTATAAATGGCCGTTTTCAACCCCAGCTGGGCCATTGCCTGGCCGAACTCGAAGGCATCCCGGTCGGATTTCTCCACCCAGCCTTCCAGGGCTACCTGGCCGTCCCGGGCGTCGATGCCCAGTACTATCTTTTCCGGCCCATACTCCCCTACCAACTCCGCCATGAAAGCCGGACTATGCACCGCCCGGGTACCAATTATGACCCGGCTGGCACCCAGTTCCAACAACTTCTCGACGTCAGCCCGGGTGCTCAGTCCCCCGCCCACCTGGAATGGTATCCTGACCGCCGCGGCGATCTCGGTTATGGCCCGGATATTGCGGGGTCCTCCCTCGAAAGCTCCATCCAGGTCCACTACATGCAGGTAACCGGCTCCCTGTTGTTCAAACGAAGCGGCCACCTGGCCGGGGGCATCGGAGTAGACGGTCTTGTCCTCCTTGCGGCCCTGTACCAACCGCACACATTGGCCATCCTTCAGATCGATGGCAGGAAATATTATCACAACTTCAGCTCCCCAAAATTCTTCAGTATGCGCAGCCCCAGCCGGCTGGATTTCTCCGGGTGGAACTGGGTCGCCATCAGTGCTCCCCTTTCGATGGCGGACACAAAGTCTATCCCATAATCGGTACGAGCGGCCACCACCGCTGAGTCATCCGGCACCACATAATAGGAGTGCACGAAATAGAAATAGCTGTCAGACGGGATGCCGGCCAGCAGGCGGCTGGCCGGATTTATAACAATGCTGTTCCAGCCTATCTGAGGCACCTTGAAGTCAGCCGGCAGGTCAAAACGCTGCACCCGGCCAGGGATTATATCCAGCCCCAGGTGCAGGCCGTTCTCTTCGCTCTGGCTGAACAGCAGCTGCATTCCCAAGCATATTCCCAACAGGGGAGTCTGGCGTTCCACTATCTGACGGATGGTCTCATCCATGCCCCGCTGGCGCAGGTTATGGATGGCGTCACCGAAGGCGCCCACCCCGGGCAGCACTACCTTGTCCGCCGCCAGTATGTCCTCGGGGCGGGCGGTGATCAGGGTCGGATAGCCCACCTTGAGGAAGGCGTTCTGGACACTGGCCAGGTTGCCCATACCATAGTCTATTATCGCGATCACTGGAATGGTGCCTCCTATAGCCGGCCTTTAGAGGACCATACTACCCCTTCGATGTCGGGTTCGATGGCTGCCGCCTCTTTGAAGGCCCGGGCAAATGCTTTGAATACCGCTTCGATTATGTGGTGGGAGGTTTCACCCCGCAAAAGATCGACATGGATAGTCAGACCGGCATGGTTGGCCACTGCCTGGAAAAACTCTTTGATATTCTCGGTGCTCAGTACCCCCAGCTTCGGCGTCGGCACTTTCACATCATAAACCAGGTGCGGCCGGTTGGAAAGATCGATCACCACCCGGGCCAGGGCCTCATCCATGGGGATGGTGGCCGAGCCGTAACGGGTTACCCCTTTCTTGTCGCCCAAGGCCAGCTTGATGGCTTCGCCCATACAGATACCGATATCCTCAACGGTATGATGGTCATCTACCTCCATATCGCCCCGGGCAGCCAGTTTGAGGTTGCAGAGGCTATGCACTGCAAACAGGGTCAGCATGTGGCTCAGGAAAGTTATCTCGGTGTCGATCTGGTGCAGTCCGCTGCCGTCCAGATCCAACTCCACGAACACTTCGGTCTCGCGGGTTTTTCGCTTGATCTCACCTATTCTTCTGTCATCGGCCATATTAACTCTCCTTCCTAACCTGCAGACAATTGGCATGGGCAGTCAGCCCCTCCACCTGGGCTAGCTTGATTATATCATCTGAATCCGCCTCCATAGCGGAGCGGGCATAATACACGATGCTGGAAGCTTTCATGAAGGTATCCACGGTAACCGGCGAATAGAACCGGGCGGTGCCCCCGGTGGGCAGGATATGGTTGGGCCCGGCGATATAGTCCCCCACCGGTTCAGGGGTGTTGTGACCCAGGAAGATGGCTCCGGCGTTCCTGATCAGGCTTAATAGCTCGAACGGTTTGTCGACCATCAGTTCCAAGTGTTCAGGGGCCACCTGGTTGGCTACCGCACAGGCTTCCCGGATGTCGGCCACCTTGATCATGGCCCCGTGTTCCTCCAGGGAGCGTTTGATTATCTCAGGGCGGGAAAGATATTCCACCTGCCGGGCGATCTCCTGCTCGACCGCATCCATTAGATCTCCATCATCGGTGACCAGGATGCTGCGGGCCAGGACATCATGCTCGGCCTGAGACATCATGTCAGCAGCCACGTGGACCGGATTGGCGCTGCGGTCAGCCACGATCAGGATCTCGCTGGGACCGGCCAGCATATCGATGTTGACATCCCCGTAGACCATCTTCTTGGCCACGGTCACATAGATATTGCCCGGGCCACTGATCAGGTCCACCTTCTTGATGGTTTTCGTCCCCCAGGCCAATCCGAAGACCGCCTGGGCTCCCCCCATCTTGTAGATCTCCTCCAGGCCCAGTTCCGAGGCGGCCACCAGGGTATAAGGATTCATTCGGCCCTGTTTATCGGGGGGGCTGACCATGGCTATCTCGGCCACCCCGGCTACCATAGCGGGTATGGCGTTCATCAGCACCGAGGAGGGATAAGCTGCCGTCCCGCCCGGGACGTAAATGCCGACCCGCTCCAGGGGCCGAAACAATTGGCCCAGGATGTTACCCCGGTCGTCCGGCTCCATCCAG
>JAQVXF010000154.1 GCA_028709355.1 Syntrophomonas sp. | reverse complement strand
CCAGGATTACACCGTACCCCAGATGGCCGAGTTGCTGCAGCGCAGTGAGAACACCATCTACTCGCAGTTACATAGGGCCCGGGAACAGATGCGACAGAGATTGGAGGAAAATGGACGTGCAGGAACTCTTTAAATCGGCCCTGGATCGGATTCAAGCGGATGAAGCCCTGGTCAGCCGCACCGAAGCCCGATTGCGCCAGGAACTGGCTCCGGGTCGGGTCCCAAACAACTTTATGAAAGGGAGGATTTATCAAATGAGAAAATTCGCTATAGCCGCCTGCCTGGCAGTGCTGCTGATCGGGGGAGGATTCGTCTACACCACCCCTACATCCTATATGTGCGTGGACATCAATCCCAGTATCGAAGTGGGCATAAATGCCTTCGATAAGGTAATAAGTGTGGAAGCCCTGAATGAGGATGGCCAGGCGGTATTGGATGAACTGGGCCGGATCAAAGGGATGAAGCTGGATGCGGCCGTCGAACTCATCGTGGATGAGGCCATCGATCAAGGTTACATTGAAGAAAGCGATGCTTCCTTCGTGCAGTTGACCGCGGTGACCGATGATGAAGATAAAGCCAGTCGACTGCTCAAGGATGCCGAAGAAGGCACCCGGGCCGCCCTGGATGAAAATGAAGCCCAAGCCGAAGTAGGCCAGGCCGCCATCAGCCAGGCCCGGGCAGCAGAAGCCAAGGCCTATGGGATCTCCCCCGGCAAACTGAACCTGCTCCAAAAGCTGTGGGTAGCCCAGGGCAACGAAATCCCCGCCGATGCTGATCGGGAAGAGCTGGAAGAGATCTTCGCAGAGATGCTGGAGATGGAAAATGACGATACCGACGGCGTCTATGCCGAGGGTTCAGTCAAGGATATCATGAAGGCCATCAAGGCCGAGCGCGGGAAAGGCAATCCCAACCTCCAGACCTCCGACGATGACGCGGACGATGACGACGACGATGACGTGACCCCCGGTCAGGGCAAAGCCACCGCCCCCGGTCAGTTGAAGAAGAATAATGGTGAGGTCCAGGACCAGAACCAGATACTCCTCCCCAACGGCAAAGTCAAGAAGAACGGGCCAGCCGGTTTAGGTGACGACACTGACGACGATGAGGAAGAGGAAGACGACGACGAAGACTAAATTGTAATCGAACCTCGGCTAAACTGAACGCCGGCGGAGAAAATCCGCCGGCGTTTTACTTTGGTCTGTCGGGCTCGATTCAGCCGAAGCCAAGGAAATCTCCAGGGTCATATCCCCCGGTATTGCCAATCGGTCTTGACCGGCAGTTCCACCACTCCTTCGATGAGAACCCCGCGGGCCGCGATGATAGATTGGATTTTCTCAAGGTCTTCAGGAGCCACGATCAATGAGATCCCGCAACAGGAACTAGCCGCACGGGGGGTGGGGGCAATCTGGTTTCTGATCCCGGCTTTTTTCAGTTCCTGGTTGAGCCGCAGCCCCTGGTGGTGGTTGGGGAACAGGATATACCAGCGGTGCGTGACGTTCTCCATTTTCCCAGCCTACTTGCGCAGCATCTCCAGGAATGCTTCTATCCTGGTGCGCAGTTGCTCATAATCCTGTTCGCTGTAATCGGTTTCGATATGCATGACCGGCAGATCATGATCGGCTAAGGCCTGTTTGACCAGAAAACTCTCGGTGGCGTACAGGTTGCAGAACTGCAGGTTGACATCGATGATGCCATCTACCCGGTATTCGTCCGCCAGTCGGACTATATCCTCAATCCTGCCCGGATTGGGGGTGAAGCAGGCGCAGTTGGTCTGCATGTAACGCTGGGCCAGGGCCCTGACCTGCTCCTCTACAGTCTGGCCGCCTTCATCAACCAGGTTTTCGAAGTAGCGCGTGCCGGTACAGGATTCCTCCACCACCACTGCCGCCCCCAGAGTTTCCGCGATATGATGGAGCTTCCAGTTGGGGATAGCCATCGGGGTTCCGGCAATCATTATCCGCAGGGCGTCGGCAGGAAATACGCCTTCCCCCTTGCTTATCCGCTGTTCCAGTTCTTCCGCCAACTGGTTGGCCATCTGGGCACAGCGAGCCGGGTCATCATAGAAAGCTATTTGGGTCACCAACAGGGCGTCCTTGCCGCTGATCGGCACCGGAGTTGCCTTGCGGGCATTGTACAAGCGCTGCAAAGCCTGGCGTTTGGCGTTTATCAGCTTGATAGCGGCACCCAACTTCTCCGCGGTGATCTTATTGCCGGTCAGGTCTTCGACAACTCTGATAAATTCCATTATCTCGCCTTCAAAGGCTGCTATGTCCTTGGCCCTCTTCATCTGGGGCACATCGATGACATGCAGAGGCACCTCCTGGGACAATATCTCCCAGGCCTTCTTCTTACCGTCACAGGTGGTTTCGGCCACATACATATCTGCGATTTGGAAAAAAGGGCAGGTCTTATCCAGCCTGGCACCCACCGAGGCCTTGATCAAAGGACAAGTGTTGATCGGCAGTACTTTTTCCCCACCGGATACCCAGAATTGAGACCCTCCACATAAACCAGCCGCAATTCCACCGGCTGCGAAAACGATCTCGTCCGGCACGTAAACGCAGAAGGTACCAAACACCTTGCCCCCCTGCTTCTGGTGCTCGATCAGCTCGGCCGGTCTCACCCCATGGATTTCCGAGACCACAAAATCGTAGAAATCCATGCCTGCGGGGCGATTCTGCTGGGAAAGAAACACCCCCCCGAACGCTTCCGGCAAAACCTCGCACAACTGGTCGTGTTTTTCCAGGTCCATCCCAAGATTGGTCCACATCTCGCGGTAATCAGCCATAATCTAACCTTTCCTCCCTTGCTAATATATTTTTGAAGTGAAATAGTGTCCGCCGCTAACTTTGCCGGGCCAACAGGGCTGCCCCCAGGGCACCGGTGTATTGGCAGTCATCCGCCACCATTAGCGGGCAGCCCAGTTCCTTTTCCAGGGCCCTTCTGACTCCTGCATTTATAGCCACCCCGCCAGTAAAGGCAATCTCCCGGTTGACCCCCAGCCTCCGCACCATTGGTGCCACCCTTTTACCAACGGAATTATGCAAACCGGCGATTATTCCCGCTTTGGGATTGCCGCGGGCCAACATCCCGATGATTTCCGACTCGGCAAAAACCGTGCACATGCTGGTGATATCCAGAGCCTGACCTGGTTCTTCCACCATTCCCAGTTCACTGACATCCAGCCCCAGAGTGGTAGCCATCACCTGGAGAAACCGGCCGGTGCCGGCCGCACATTTATCATTCATGGTAAAATCCAGGACCCTTCCTCCCTCGCCGACCCGGATTACCTTGCTGTCCTGCCCGCCGATGTCGATGATGGTCCGCACTTGCGGATGCAGTTCAACCACTCCGCGGGCATGACACTTGATCTCGGTTACTGTCTTCTCAGCGGCTTCAAATGCCACTCGCCCATATCCAGTAGCATAAGTACGCCCAATCTGGCTCATATCCAAACAACTGATTTCCAGCAGTTGTTCGATTGCCATCCGGCCGGCATCGCGAGGGCTCCAGCCGGTAGACACCATGGCACTCCAGCGGTGATCGCCCTGAATAAGGACTCCCTTGGTAGCCACCGAACCGATATCGATTCCAATCGTAATCATCTTGTCCAACTCCTGCATTTTTCAGAATAGCTTTACTTATGGCCCGGATCAGTTACGGTAATAGTATCACATGAAACATTATCCGAGAAATTCCAAATAGTTATACTTTTATATAGGGCAGGTCCCAATCCTGCCGCCGGTCCTTAAAGTATCCGCGCTGCCTGGATCTGAAATCTGACCGCAGATAGGCCTAATAATAGGTTTTACCCTTGAGGCATCACATTTCCATCACATTTTTGGTTTATGATGGGGGTAGTGCCGGCCGACGGCAAACCGACTACGGGGGGTTGACTCATGGGCAATACCAGGATATTGATCGTTGATGATGAAGCCCTGATC
>JAQVXF010000153.1 GCA_028709355.1 Syntrophomonas sp. | reverse complement strand
TGAAGAAAGAGCGGGCGAAATCCGAGCGCGGTTGGGGATAGCCAGCCAAATATATAAAAGCCAGGAAACTTATCAATAAGGCGGTGGTGACCCGGGCAGTAGCGATGGGCGAAACTATCTTAAAACGGGCCCCGGTCAAACTGGGATCGAGACCGCTGAACTGGTAGAGCAGCAGGAAAGTAACCGCCGCCGCCGCTAATCCAGCCAGGTTGGCGTAAAGAAAAGCCCGGGAATTATTGTAACGGCTCTGGGCATAGGTGATAGCCGCCAGGCTGAAGATGGCTCCCACCGCCAAGCCCCAATGCAGGCAGTTAAACAGAAAATTATAGGCCTCCTGCTGGGGCCAGTCCATCTGGATCCTGACCATGGTCACGATGGCGAACGCCAACGCACAGCCAATCGCTGCCGGGAAGGTCTGGAAGGCAGCAGCTGCACCCTTTAGAACTTCGGATACCGACCGGACGAAACTATTCATAATCCCCTACCTCCTGATTGACGGCGACCGGAGCCGGCATGACCGTCGATTAAATCTGTTGATCCTTGGATACATTATGGCACCGTACACCCCCCGGGGCAAATATTCTTCACTGCCAATCCCCTTTCCCTCACCCAAATTCAATCAGGGGCCAGCTTACTGAGAGTTTCCCCATAGACCATGTTTGCCTTAAGCTGGAGGGGGCATTAAAATTGGAGGTAAGCAGGTATGGTTACCCTGCTCAAAAAGGGTTGAACCTGATCAAAGTCAGTATCCGGCACCAGGGATGGATCACTCCCCATTGGGGCGGAAACGAGGTATAGCAGTGAGACTATATGAAGGCGACCTGTACTGGAGCCAAACCGTGGCTAAACCCTTGAGATTCGATAAGCTGGCGGCAGCCAGCCACACCAGGGTGCTGATCGCCGGCGGAGGAGTGACCGGGAACCTTTGCGCCTATGTCTTATCCTCCGCTGGGATGGACGTGATGGTAGCGGAGAGAGGCAGACTGGGCCGCGGCAGCAGCCTGGCCAACACCGGTCTCCTGCAATACAGCAGCGACAAAATGCTGAGTGAGTTCATGGACGACCTCGGGGTGGAGCCCGCCCTCCGCTTCTACCAGATGTGCCTGGAGGCGATGGACCACCTGACGGCTATCGATCAGATCCTGCCCGGCCCCACTGACTATCGCCTGCGGGATTCCATCTATTACGCCTCCACCCCCGACTATATAGGCCCCCTGCAGCGGGAGTACCATTGCCTGGACCAACATCATTTTCCGGTGGAATGGCTCAGCCGGGAGCAACTGCGCAATCAGTACCGGCTGGACAAGCCCGCGGCTTTACGCACCTGGCATGATGCTGATGTCAATCCCTACCGGTTCATACAGGCGCTGGCCTGCAAAAACCAACAACAAGGGGTGCGTTATTTCGAGTGCACCGAACTGGACCTGGGCCACATCCAAGCCAACCAGGTGTTTACCCGCGATGGTTGGCCCATCACCTTCGAGCACCTGATCCTGACCACCGGTTATTCACGTTTCTATGCCCCGGCCCGGGAAAGGATAATCGCCTACCGCACTTATGCCTTCTGCTCCGAACCATTATCCCAGGATTTGTGGAAAGATGAGGCGATGATATGGGAGACCGGCCGCCCCTACCTCTACCTGCGCACCACCGCCGACAGACGCATAATCGCCGGGGGATTGGACGAAGATCCGGCTGCAGCAGAACCAGGGTCGGGCAACATCCCCGCCAAGGCTGAAGCTATCGCCAGTCAGGTGAAAGGACTGTTTCCCCACCTGGACATCAAGATTGCGCATGCCTGGAGCGGCCTTTTCTGCGGAACCACCGACGGTTTGCCGATTATCGGGCCTGATCCGAAACAGCCCAATATCTTCTACCTGCTGGGGTATGAAGGCAATGGAATGTGCTATTCCATGGCCGGGGCCTTGATCCTGAAAGACTATATCGAAGGCAAATTCAATCCCTACCAGACCATTGTCAGGGTGGACCGTTGACCTTAGCGCGGGTCGTAAGTCAGCCCGCCGGGAACCACACCAGGGTGTACGGCCCAGACCAATCCGACAGGGGAAGTCACGAGCAGAAGCTGGCCCCGACATGGCCCCAGTCTGGAGCTACCATTGCGATGCTGGGGATCCACGACAGGCGATGGTATTATGTTATTAAATCAAGATGAACCCATAGATTTTAGCGGGAGAATGGTCCAATGCCGTCAATGATGATGCAAGCTGAATTTAAACAGCTGGATGACTATCTCCGAGCAGCCGCCCAAGACCAAATAATCAAGAGAGGTGATTTTCCATGAAGGTAGTAGCTTTTAACGGCAGTCCCCACAAGGAGGGCAATACCTATCAGGCCCTGAAGATGGTGCTGGAGGAACTGGAGAAGGAAGGAATCGAGACCGAGATTGTCAACGTGGGCAACAAGAAAGTGGCCGGCTGCGTGGCCTGCCTCAAGTGCCACAAAAGCAAGGACCAGCGCTGCGCCCAGACCAAAGACAAGGTGAATGACTGGATCCAGAAGATGAACTCCGCCGACGGCATCATCCTGGGATCGCCAGTCCATTTCGCTTCGGCCAGTGCCACCATGACCGCTTTCCTGGACCGGGCTTTCTACGTAGCTGGTGCCAATGGGGGTCTGTTCCGGCACAAGGTGGGGACCGCGGTGGTTGCAGTACGGAGAGCGGGAGCGACGGTCACCCTGGATCAACTGCACCGTTACCTGCTGTACGCGGAGATGTTCCTGCCCTCCTCCAATTACTGGAACATCATCCACGGCGCCCTCGAGGGAGAGGCGCTCCAGGATGCGGAAGGCTGCCAGACCATGCGGGTGCTGGGCCGCAATATGGCTTTCTTGATGAAGTCGCTGGAACACAGCCACCTCGACTGCCAGCGCCCCGAACAGGAGCGCAAGGTATTTACCAATTTCATTCGCTAAAGCTGAGCCGAGCCGAGCCGCTCCTGGTCCGATTCTCGGTCGGCTGGCGCCTGAGTTGCCCCATGGCTCCGCCACCATACCACCCGAATTGGGCGGCGCTTGATTCTGCCCGCCAAACTGGGCTGCCTGGAGACGACTTTAGCAGGCGACATGGTCTAGTCTTGCCCCTGTTCGCCCGCCAACTCAATGCCAGCCGCTTGGGGACGGCTCTTGGGGACCGCCATCATCAGCCCCCCTACTCCCATGGCAGCCGCAAAGAACATGACCCCCCGGTAGCCCCACTGCTGGGCTATCAATCCTCCCAATACCGGACCGATGGCATTGCAGAGATTGAGGGTGGCCTGGAAGACGCCACTGGCAGTACCACGCTCGGGGCTGGCCTGCAGCACCAACAGCAGAGCCCCCACATATAGACAAGCCCAGGCTGCCCCTAGGACCAACTGGATAAATATCAACGGTATGAGGCTATGTACCAGTCCGTAGCCTACAAATACGCAGATCGACAAGACCTGCCCCCAAGCAAACACTCGAGCCGGTTCGAATCTCTCCAATACCCGCATTACGAAGAACTGCACCACAAAATTGATCCCCCACAGGGCTGCAATCCAAGATTTGCTCACCCCTAGGGATGCCAGGTACAGGGGCAGGATGATAAATACCGAAGTCGCTCCCAGGTGGCGCAGAAACACCGCGAAATAGATGGTACGGCCGCGCTTGAGGACCTCCCCGAGGTTGGGCTTGTGCCCGCCCGGTATGGTGATCTCGGATTGCGGCCGGGGCAGGAAGATGGACATGGCGAAGGCCGCCGCACAGGACATCGAGCTGACCAGGAACAACCTATGGATATCAGTGATCAGGGTAGCTGCGGCGGCTCCACCGATCCAGCCCAGGGAGCTGAAGGAACTGAATTTACCCATGTCCAGGCCGGCTTCGAAAGCATAGGCCACCACAGCTGCCGCCGTCACCCCCAGGGACAAGCCCACGAAGGCCCGGGCCGCGGCCAGGGCGATGAGGTTGAG
>JAQVXF010000152.1 GCA_028709355.1 Syntrophomonas sp. | reverse complement strand
TCACGCCTCCTACCCCGGGTACCTCTCCCACCATTCACTGCCGGCTTGGTATCCTTGCAGCAGGTCGTCGGCTAACTGCATGATTTCTTGGCTTAACTCGACCTTGTTTACCCAATCAAGAGGGATGGCCCGCACACCTAAAAAGGCCCCCATATTATTTCCAGTTATAGCTCCGGTGCTGTCGCTATCACCATCATGATTGACCGCCAGGCTTATGCCTTCCGGGAAATCACCGCCTGCCGCCAAGGCACAGTATATCCCGATAGCCAGAGCCTCTTCCGCCACCCATCCCTGGCCGATCTGCCGTATGTTCTGTTCGTGGCTCTCACAATTATCGAGCAACTCGATAGCCAGTTCGATACAGTTAAGGGTCTCCTGGTGGTGGTCATAGGTACGCAAACGCTGTAAGGCACTGTTGACCGCCGGCTCCACCTCCGCCCCGGCCATCAACTCACTGATAATCGCCGCCAGCACCCCGGCGGGCAGGTAACCGGTGGGATGGCCGTGGGTTATGGCGGCAATCTCGCACGCCTGTTGGAAGGGATCGGCGGCTATCAAACCCACCGGGGCTACCCGCATCACGCCCCCGCAGCCCTTACTTTTGTTCAAAGGCTTATCCATGGTGCCCATCTGCGGGGTACGCAAGGCTGACAGACAGGTCATACCCGGTGCCCGACGCTGATGCAGCTCCTTTACTTTGATCAGCCAGCCATCTTTTTGCATCTGATCGGCGAAAACCTGGTTCGCCTCCCCCTGGGTATGCAGCCAGCGCAAGTAGGCCTGGTGGACCACACTGGGCGGATGACAGCTGCCTTGCTGATTCCCCCGGCACGCGGCCCGCAACAATCCCTCCGCGGTGAACATGGTCATCTGGGTATCGTCCGAAATCAGGGCCGGTTGGGGCAAGGCATTGGTCCCCTGGGGTCCATATATCTCTTTTATTTCCTGCAGGCTCATAAACTCTACCGGATAACCCAGAGCATCGCCGATCGCTCCGCCCAACAGGCAGCCCCGGAAGTAATCCTGGTCCCGCCTGGGCGTTCTGGGCTTTTTTACACTGTACATCTGCATCCCCCATCCTTTGATATTTTCCGACCGGTGCGCCGGGTTCGGCCGTGACCGTCATCAACCTCCATATCTGATGTTCGCCCCACGGCTCCATCCACCTTTGGTTTCGATGACAGCATGAACATCGATGATGGTGTTGGTGGTGAGCCACCCTCCCGGTCGGAGCCTTCGTGAAATCATTAAACTGCCGAGGGTCGGTTTCTTTACCTTGTTGCTGCACTCTTTGGCTCTATAGTGTCCATACCGGCGTGATCTTCATATGCAAGCCACCTATCTAATCTGTGAATAACCTTGAAGCCACCTTCATATCTGCAGAAACGAACGATGAATCTTACCCCGCAGGCAAAGAGCGCGATTCCCAGTCCTGAATAAAAGAAGGCTATGAACCAATGGGGAATGAGCTCTAATTTCCTCAGTAAGATTCCACCGCCCATCATTACGGCCACAAATAGATAAGACTTGAGGTCAAAAAACAACCAGAAGGGCACACGCTCGCTCTCATACCTGCGGATCCTATGCTCATGTTTATATACCAGCTTGGAAAAGACCCGCAGATAGAAAACCAGGAAAACCATGATGCCGCCCAATAGGTCCCATGCAACGTGTTCCGATTGCAGGACAAATGGAAAGCCCGTCTTCATCACCATGATTCCGGCCACTGACCATACTAAACCGGCGATCAACAAAAGATATTTCTTCTTAAGCATGAGTAAGCTCATAAAGCACCCTTCAATTCAATCATATGGGCGGCAGAACTACCGCCAATGGGCGAAGTGTTACTCAAGGTTCAAGACCATTTCCCGGTCAACAAATCTGAAGCCCAGCCGCTCGTAGAGAGGGATCGCTTTTTCTTCCCCGATCAAGTAAATCTCTTTGACGTCCATTCTTTGGGCTGTTTCGATCGCTCTAGCCATCAGTTCTGTCGCCAATCCTCGACCTCTGTATTCCTGCAGTGTATAAACATTGAAGACATAGCCGACCTTGCCTGTGCTGTTACGCAATTTGGGAATCACCTGATATACGCATAGTATGACCAATGAGATTATTTTGTGGTCTTCGGCGGCCACATAGCAAACCAGCGAATCACTATTGATATGATTCTTCAGGTATTCGATAGTGGTCTCTCTGAGTTTCTGCGGCGTTGTGCGTCCCGTAACCTCAAAAACGAATGCTATTCTGCGCTCCATAATGTCAAGAATATCATCCTGGGCCGCCTTCCTTATTTCGATGGCCACTTTTATCCTCCCGGAAAAATTACCTCGCGCAGTAAATAATACCCGCTGTTATGAAGCAGCAGAACCGTCTGCCGGCTGTGCCTGCGTGTCGCTTTGATCGGCCAACTGCCGAATATTTAGACCTTTCAGCCCCCGCCCTGGAAGCCGACCTGCACATGGCCGTCCTCGACTGTCACCGGGACTTTCCGGCCCCCGCTCAAGCTGATGAGCTCATCGATCCGGTCCTTGTGTTGGGTCAGGTTGATCTCCTCGAATTCAACTCCCCGCTCGTTCAAAGATCTCATGGCCTGGGCGCAGTAGGGACAACCTTCCTTGGTATAGATTTTAACCGCCACGACAAGTCCCCCCTTCATGTCAGGGTATTTTCACTACATTCATCATACTCATTTTACCATGGAAGCAAGGGGACGTTCTTTTTGCTTCGCTACACTGGAAGCAAAAAGAACGTCCCCTTGCTTCCCTCTGCCGTTGGAGAGATCCTTGGTCGCCTTTGGCTCCTCTGGATGACAGCCATCACCGGGCGCCGGTCCCCAGCTTATTTCCCCGGTGCCGCGGCTGCCGGAATCAGAAACTGTTCCGGTTCATCGGCGTTGTGGGCAGGTTGCCGTCGACCCGTTTGATCAACTGCACCGTGTGCCCCATGGTTGTTGTCCCGTTGCGATAGAAATCCAATATCCTGTCGGCCTTCTGGCAATTCGTCCCCGGTCCAAATAAATGCTCTTCTCCATACCATTGGGTGCCGCTGGCATAGCGGAATTCATAGCTGCCCAGGGGGACCTTGGTTTTCACCGTCTGCCCGCCCCGCACGAAAATCGTCATCGCCACCTGGCCGGTATTCTTGTCCACCAATTTGGCAAAATAATTGCGGCCTGACTCGGTCATTATGCTGAATGGGGCGACCGCCTCTGCCTTTTGATAATAATGGGTGTCGCCATTAGGGGGCAGTTCCACGGGCTTGAGCTGGGGCAGAGGATTCACCGGGATGAGGTTGACCTCCGCTGCATTGGGTGGGGCGGGGAGTTGGGCGGCCGGGATGATGACCGAGCCAATGTCGGGCCATGCCTTGCCGATGATGAACACACCTATAAACAAGACTGCTATCGTAATAAGCGACGGATTACTGGTTTTCATAGGAAGTCCCCCCCATTGGAATTTTATTGTCGTGGCGAAACAGACAACGCGCCGTCCCCCGCGCAAGCCTGTGATCGCCCGCTGATTTTTATTTGTCGTCGGAGGTTTTGGGCTCCAGCAACGATATTAAATCGTCCAGCTTGTTCACTACCTGTTTCCTATAATCACTCTGCTTCTTGAGGTACCGCACTATCAGCACCACTAAAGCAATCGGCACCATTATGTTTAATAGCGACCAAAAGAGAACATAGTCGTTGGTGAAGGCCGGCGGGCTGCCCACTGTTTGGATAATATTGGGAGCGTTCATTAAATCACTTCCCTCCTGATGCTTGTTTGCTCCATGCGGAGACAAAAACAAAACCAAATGAAATACCAGCGACGGTGACCAGGGTGGGGTGAAAACCTACTATGAAACCGATGAGTGGTCCATCGAATGACAAGTTGACAAGCATGGGGGTGATCGCCACCAGAAGGGCCGGCAGGCCCACCCCCAGCAGATAAATCCAATCCACCTTCCAGGCTCCCT
>JAQVXF010000151.1 GCA_028709355.1 Syntrophomonas sp. | reverse complement strand
GTCCCGGTCGAACTCGATGCCCAGCATCAGGCCTTTGCCCCTGACATCTATTATACGGCTATCTTGGAGTTTGTTAAGCTTTTTCAGCAGGTAAGACCCCATCTCTTGAACATTGGCCTGGAACTGAACAGCGCTGATGGTATCGACCACATAGTTGGCCACCGCCGTAGCCAGCGGAGTGCCCCCGAAAGTGGAGGCATGGTCGCCAGGAGCAAATCCAGTGGCCGCCTGGTCACTAGCCAACATGGCTCCCATGGGGAATCCCCCGCCCAGGCCTTTGGCCAGGGTCACGATATCCGGGGTTATGCCATAAGACTGGTAGGCGAAGAAGGTCCCGGTACGGCCCATCCCGCTTTGCACCTCGTCGAATATCAACAGGATGCCTTCCTGGTCGCAGATATCGCGGATACCGGCCAGGAATTGCGGATCGGCCGGGTTTATGCCGCCCTCGCCCTGCACCGGCTCCATCATGATAGCGGCGGTGAGGGGGCTGATCAGCTGGCGCACCGATTCCAGGTCATTGTAATCGGCATAAAGGAAACCCTCCGGCAGAGGGGCAAAACCCTCCTGGTACTTCTTCTGCCCGGTGGCGGTGACGGTAGCCAGAGTGCGGCCATGAAAAGAATCGTTGAAGACTATAAACTGGTGGCGCTGGGGCTGACCCAGGCGATAATGGTATTTACGAGCCAGTTTGAGCGCGGCTTCATTGGCTTCCGCCCCGCTGTTGCAGAAGAAAGCCTTGCCCAGCCCGGACAGTTGGACCAGTTTCTCGGCCAATTCGACCTGGGGCTGGATCCAGTAAAGGTTGGAGACATGCCACAGTTGGGCCGCCTGTTGATTGAGAGCCGCCTGCAGACCGGCATCACAATGACCCAGCACACAGACCGCTATGCCCCCCAGGAAGTCCAGGTATTCCTTGTCATCAGCATCCCATACCCGGGAACCCGCCCCCCGCACCAGGGCGATGGGGAAACGGCTGTAGGTGTTCATCACAAATTTCTGGCCTTGCTCCATTATGGTTTGATTGGACATTATGGGTTCTCCTTTCGCAAGTCGGGAATAAGATCACCAGGTGACCATGGTGCCTACTCCTTCTTTGGTGAATATCTCCAGCAGGATGGCATGAGGCACCCGCCCGTCGATGATATGGGTGCGGCCCACCCCGCCTTGAACTGCTTCCACGCAGCATTGCACCTTGGGCAACATGCCCCCGGCGATCACTCCCTGCTGCACGTAGCTCTGCACCTCACCTACTTTAAGTACTGATATCAGGCTATCTGTGTCGGTGGCATCCATCAATAATCCCGGCACATCAGTCAGCAATACCAGTTTGTCAGCTTTCATGGCCACCGCTATGGCCGCCGCCACCAAATCGGCATTGATGTTGTAGCTCTGCTGCTGCGAGTCCACCCCGATGGGGGCGATAACTGGGATATAACCGTTTTCGATGACCGTCTCCAGGATCTGGGGGTTGATGTTCTTGACTTCCCCAACGAAGCCCATCGCCCCGCTGGTGTCTGCGAAATCAGCTTCGATCAGACCTCCGTCCTTGCCCGACATACCGAGGGCCTTGCCACCACTGGCATTGAGGCCGCTGACGATGGCCTTGTTGACCTTGCCCCCCAGCACCATCTCCACCACTTCCATGGTGTCAGCGTCGGTGACCCTTAGGCCATTGACGAAGTGACTCTCGATATCCAGTCGTTTCAGCATGGCATTTATCTCCGGACCTCCCCCATGCACCACGATGGGGTGCATGCCCACGTATTTCATGAGCACGATGTCCTGCATCACCTTCTGTTTCAGGCATTCATCGGTCATCGCCGCTCCACCATACTTGATCACCACTCTCTTCCCCGAGAACTGCTTGATGTATGGTAACGCTTCGACCAGTATCTCTGCTTTTTCCAGGGCTGATTTCATATATACTCCCTCCAGCCGATGCGGCTCGTCTTTGTCTTTGGTTACCATCTTCGCGCTGGCTCGACCCCAGCTACACTGCGATGGATAGCGCCAATACTGTCGGCACTTTCTGAATCCAGGGGGCGCACCTCCTTGATGTACGGACTGCTACCCCGCTGCTTGTGGTTAGGTCCGGTAAGCGGCGTTGATACGCACATAATCGTAGGTTAGGTCGCAACCCCAGGCGGTGGCCTTCTCCGGGCCGGCTTTGAGATCCACTTTGATGATCACCGGATCCTTTTGCAGTTGGGCCCGGGCCTGGTCCTCGTCGAATCCGATGCCCATCCCATCCGCCGCCATCTGCTGCTCGCCCAAATAGATGTCCACCTGGTTGGGATCGAATCGAGCCCCGGAGTAACCGGCGGCAGCCAGGATACGCCCCCAGTTGGCGTCTTCTCCGAATACTGCTGCCTTGGTCAGGTTGGAGGAAGTGATGGAACGGGCTACGGTGCGGGCGGTGGCCTGGCTGTCCGCATTCACAACCTGCACTTCGATAAGGCGCGTGGCCCCTTCCCCATCCCGGGCAATCATCTTGGCCAAGCTCGTGGTCACAAAATCAAGGCCTTGCTGGAACACCTGTCCGGCCTCACTGGCCGGGTTATTTATACTGGGGTTGCCGGCCAATCCATTGGCCAGGATCAAGGCCATATCATTAGTGGAGGTATCCCGGTCGACACTGATCATATTGAAGGAGCTGTCGGTGGACTTGACCAACATCTCGTGCAGGCACCGGCCGCTGATCGCTGCGTCGGTGGTGATGAAGCTCAACATGGTGGCCATGTTGGGATGGATCATGCCCGAGCCCTTGGCCATGGCCCCGATGCGTACCGGGCAGCCCTCAATCTCTATCTCCACCGCGATCTCCTTACTGGCTAGATCAGTGGTCATTATAGCCTGGGCAGCATTGTTGGCCCCCTCGCGGGATAGCCCCGCCGCCGCGGTCCGGATGCCCTGCTCTATGCGGTCCATGGGCATGGCCACCCCGATGACCCCGGTGGAAGCCACTAATACCTCGTGGGGATCGATACCCAGCAACTTCCCGGTTAAACGGGCCATCTCGACGGTGTCATCCCAACCCGGCTGGCCGGTGCAGGCATTGGCATTGCCGCTGTTGGCTACAATCGCCTGGGCGGAGCCATTCTCCAGGTGGGCGCGGTCCACGTCCACACAGGCGGCGCGCACGATATTGGTGGTGAAAACCCCGGCGGCTGCACACAGATGGGTGGAACTGATGATGGCTACATCCTTTTTATCCAGCTTCTTAATGACCGCCTCCACCCCCTGGGCCAGGAAGCCAATGGGGGCAGTGACTGAACCATCTATTATCTTCATTTTTTTAATCCTCTCTCCTGTAAATGATAGTTGTCGCGATTTTCCTTAACACGACTGGGTATGTCTATGGATGTACCCCGGCAAACCTCAGCCCCTGGGTTTCATCCAGACCCAGCATCAGGTTGAGATTCTGGATCGCCTGCCCGGAGGCACCTTTGCAGAGGTTGTCCAGGACCGAGACCACAATCACCTGTCCGCTGGATTGGTCCGCATATATACCGATCTGCACCAGGTTGCTGCCATATACCCACTTGGTACTGGGAAACACCCCTGAGGGCAGCACGTCTACGAAATATTCATCCTGGTATTTGTGCTCCAGCACCTCCCGGATCTGGAAGGCCGCTACTCCCGGTTTCAATTGCGCGTAGCAGGTGCTCAATATGCCCCGGTTCATCGGCACCAGGTGGGGGGTGAAAACCATCTGCACCGCCTGGCCGGCGGCGAAACTCAGTTCCTGGGCAATTTCCGGTCCGTGCCGGTGGGTCCCTACCCCATAGGCTTTAAAACTCTCGTTGACCTCACAAAAATGGGAGGCTGCTTTCAAGCCCTTGCCCGCTCCTGACACCCCGCTCTTGGAATCCACGATGATGCCTTGGCTCTCGATCACCCCTGCCTGCAGCAGTGGGGCCAGAGGCAGGATGGCGGAGGTAGGGAAACAACCTGGATTGGCTATCACCTGGGCTTTTTT
>JAQVXF010000150.1 GCA_028709355.1 Syntrophomonas sp. | reverse complement strand
CTCTACCTTTACCTGGTTTTCTGGCGCTCGGCCTTCGCCAGCCTCATCGATAACAAATGCCGATGGATTCAGGGATGGTGATACCGGGGCAAAACGACTACTGCTCAGGAGGGTGCTGCGGAAAGCAGTGTGGGGGACATCCCAGCTTAAG
Organism: Syntrophomonas sp.; assembly: GCA_028709355.1. Lineage (GTDB taxonomy): Bacteria > Bacillota > Syntrophomonadia > Syntrophomonadales > Syntrophomonadaceae > PHAA01. The sequence continues at coordinate 3,871 of JAQVXF010000150.1, read as the reverse complement.
CTGCTTAATCAGCATCGTGAGCCGGCCTCAAGCGGGCGGGCTTATGCTTCGACCCTAAAACGGATGTGGTCGATAAGCAGGATATGCGACGTCCTTGTCGAATTAAAGAAAGTCAGTAGAATTAATCTGGTTTTCGAGTTACTGGGCCTGCAAGCTGCGGCTATGGACAGTAACCGACAGGTACAGTGGGAAACGGCTGTGCCTCCCGATGCGGAAAGAGGGCTTGGTGAAGTATGATTGCCGGGGGCAGTCTGTGGCCGGTCGTGTGTCTTTCGCGGCTGGTCTTCGTTTTTTAGCAAGATAGCAGGAGGTATGAACATGGACAGGATAATGCGCTGGCTGACGGCGGTGGCGATGGTGGTAGTTCTGGTCCTGAGTCCGCTGCCAGCCCAGGCCGGGGATGGCGATGGTGATGGTTCGGGAGGGAATCAGAACAATCCCCTGGTGATCGAGAGTTCGGTGCCTGCTAACGGAGCCGCCGGGGTGACCAACCTGGAATATATCAAGCTGGTATTCAGCAAGAACGTAGTCTATATGACGATACGCGATCAGAACAGCCGCTGCGTATCCCTTTGGTCTGGAAGTCAGCGGATTGCGGCCGATATTATCCTGGCCGATGACCAGATCGAGAGGGAGAAGCGCAACGATGTGCTGATTAAACCCAAGCAGCCCCTGCAGGTGGGTACTACCTACCGGGTGGAGGTAGCTCCGGAGATGCAGTCCAAGAGCGGGGTGACCCTCGGTCAAAAAGCCACCATCACTTTCACTATGGCGGGCAAGGCACCTGCAGCGGACACTGGCGCCGAGGCGAAAAATCCGTCGGTGACATCCGGTGATGCCCCCAAAACTCAACCTCCTGGTGGCACCCTGGCGCCGGACCAGACGGTGACGTCCGATCCAGCCGGGTCTGGGACCGAAGCTCCAGCCAAGCCCGGAGATGAAACCTCCGGCACCACTCCAGCCACGGCTGGCCAAGAGCCGGCCAGCGCTCAGGATAATCCCGCCCTCACCGGAGCGGCTGAGGACTCGGCCGCTCCGGCCGAGTCTGACCGCAGGTTACTGTTGTGGTTGGGTGCGGCGGCGGTAGCCCTGGCGGCGGCTGGGATCATCTACCGAAAGCGCAGCCAGGGATAGAATCCTGGCGGTACAGTTCCCGTTTTGAGGTGGGCATTACGAAAAATACATCTCTTATATTGCTGTTCTTTTTGGCTCCTGTGTTGGTCATATTATTGTCCCTGTCGGTGGGCAGATACCCAGTGGAAGCTCTCACCGTCCTGCAGGTGATCTGGTGCAAACTCACCCTGCAGCCCTGTCCGGTGGATGAGATCTACCAGACGGTGGTTTGGGATATAAGGCTGCCCCGGGCGATCCTGGGAGCCATGGTGGGTGGATGTCTGGCCATCAGCGGGGCTTCGTTCCAGGGTTTGTTCCGTAATCCGCTGGTCAATGCAGGGTTGCTGGGGGTCAGTTCGGGGGCCGGATTTGGGGCTTCGGTAGCCATCATCATGTTCGACAGTGCGCTGATGACCTACAGCCTGGCGTTCGGCTGTGGGATGCTGGCGGTAGTGCTGAGCTATCTGATCGCCCGGGTCTACAAGGCTACCCCCACGATTATGCTGGTGCTGGGGGGGGTCATCGTCTCGTCGGTATTCTCGGCCCTGATCTCCCTGCTCAAATACCTGGCCGATCCCACCGATGAATTGCCGGCCATCGTCTTCTGGTTGATGGGAAGCCTCGCCAATGCACGTTTCAGTGATATCACCATCGCCGGATTACCTATGCTGGCAGGTGTCGCCGGTCTGTTGTTGCTGCGCTGGCGGATCAACGTTTTGTCGATGGGCGACCGCGAAGCCCATACGCTGGGTATAAACACTGCGGTAAACAAAGGCATCATAATCGCCTGCGCCTCACTGGCTACGGCCGGGGCGGTGTGTGTAAGCGGTATAATCGGTTGGGTGGGTCTGGTGATACCCCATATCGGCCGCATGTTGGTAGGCAATGACAACCAGAAGCTGATCCCGGTCAGCCTTTCGCTGGGAGCGATGTTCCTGGTGATCGTGGATGACTTCAGCCGGATAATTACCGGCGGTGAGATACCCCTGGGTATCCTGACCGCTTTGATAGGAGGACCTTTCTTCGTCTACCTGTTGAAGAAGACCAAAGGGGGTGGCTGGTGATGGCGCCTCTGCTGGACGTACAGGCGCTAAGCTTCCGCTACTCCAGTGACCCGATCTTCGAAAAGGTGAGCCTGGATATGAGAGCCGGGGAGGTATTGTGCCTGCTGGGCCCCAATGGCTGTGGCAAAACCACCCTGCTGGACTGCATCCTGGGCTGGCTCAAGCCCTATAACGGTGTCGTGAAACTGGCCGGTGTGGACATAGAAGGTATGCCAGCCCGGCAGATAGCTCATCATGTGGCCTATGTCCCCCAGATTCACGAGAAAACCTTCCCTTATCGGGTGAAGGACATTGTTTTGATGGGCCGGGCTTCCTACCTGGGCCCCTTTGCCGCCCCCGCGGAAGAGGATCTGGCTATCGCCGCTCGAGCCCTGGCGATGGTGGGGATGACTGGATTCCAGGAGCGGCCCTATACCCAACTGAGTGGGGGTGAGGGCCAATTGGTGATGGTGGCCCGGGCGCTGGCTCAGGAGACCCCGCTGATAATAATGGATGAGCCTACCGCTCACCTGGATTATCACCATGAATTGGTGATCCTGGAGACCATCATCAAATTGGTCCGCGATAATGGCTTATCGGTGCTGATGGCTACCCATAATCCCAACCATGCTTTTTATCTGCACAAGAACGGGATAGCCGCCCGGGTAGCCATGCTTAAAAACAAGCATGTTATTAATCTGGGTTCTGCGGCGGAGGTGTTGTCCGAATATAATCTGGGCCAGCTCTATGAGATCCTGGCCCGGATCGTAGACTGTGTGCTGGATGACGGCGCCGTTCTCAAACAGGTGGTGCCGGTTAGTACCATCACCCCCCGCTGAAGAAGATATTTACAGGAGGGATGGACATGATAATCCAGCGCATGGGGATGAGCAGACTACTGCTGGTCCTGCTCCTGCTGCTGGCAGGCCTGGCAGTCACTGTGGCCGGCTGCCGGGGCGATCAGGCTGAAGTGGGGAGTGTCCCCGGAACGGCCACCCGGTCGATCATTGATTGTGCCGGCCGCCAGGTGGAAGTGCCGCTGGAGCCCCAGCGGATCGCGGTGACCTGCCCGGAGGCCGGCTATGCCCTGGCTATGTACGGCAGGGGGGACAAGATAGCGGCCACCACCGATGGAATGCAGCGGGATGTGATGTTGACCGAGATGTACCCCCACCTCAAAGGGCTGCCGATACCCAAAAAAGGGGGAGAAATCAACATCGAGGAATTGATCCGGATCAATGCCGACCTGATCTTCGTCAAGGATGAAACCATCAACAACGAAGCGGCCATGGAGAAGCTGCGCTTGGCCAAGATACCGGTGGTGGCGGTGGAATATGCCAGTATCGAGGAACAGCGCTATGCCATGCAGATGCTGGCTTCTATCGCCGGTGCGGAGGAGGAGGGGCAAAAATACCAGCAATTATATGAGGATACCATCGCCATGGTGCAGGCCCGGGTGGCTGCCATACCGGACAATGAGCGGGTTACCGTATACCACTCGAGCCAGGAAGCCACCCGCACCGACACCGTCAATACCCTGGCAGCGGGCTGGACCCGGGCGGCGGGGGTGAAAAACGTATCGGTAGGACAGGATCTGAAACTCAGCGATGGAGACCATTTCGCCAGCCTGGAACAGATTCTGCTCTGGAACCCGGACTATATTTTGGTCAATAACCCGGATGTAGTAGGATATATCATGGGGCATGAACAGTGGC
>JAQVXF010000149.1 GCA_028709355.1 Syntrophomonas sp. | reverse complement strand
GGATGAGGGTGCTTGATTACGGTTGCGGCACTGGCCTGATCAGCTTGCGGTTGGGGGACCAGGTGGGCAGCATCCTGGCGGTTGATAGTTCCCGGGGTATGCTGGCGGTGCTGGAAGAAAAGATCGACCGGCAAGCGATAGACAATATTCGGACCCTGCATATGGACATGGATACCGGAGCCAACTTGCCTGGGACATACGATCTGGTGATCTGCAGCATGACGCTGCATCATGTGAGGCAACCCGGGCTTTTACTAAGGACCTTTTTCGAACATACCCGCCCAGGGGGGTGCATCTGTGTCGCTGAACTTGATCCCGACCGGGGATGGTTCCACGGCTATGAGCAGGGGGTGTTTCATCATGGATTCGACCGTCGCCTGATGACCGATATGCTGGAAAAGGCCGGCTACACCAAGACCAAGAGCGCCACCGCCGCGGAAATCGTGAGGTTCGCCCCCGGTGGGCTGGCGACCTTCAGGGTATTCCTGGCGCAGGGCCAGCGCACTGTTGAGTGAAGGCATGATTGATGGGCCTCTCCATGATGAGCAACAATGGCTGTGATAATATATTTAACAGGGCTTCGAAATTACTGTGGGGGGAGGCTTTGATCAGGTGAAGGCGTTTTCCGCCACCCAGAACTCCTTCAACAACCCCTTTATGCCTTTGCGGCACCGCAATTTTCGCTACTATTGGCTGGGGATGTGCGTATCCCTGATCGGCAACTGGATGCAGAGCGTAGCCCAGCCTTGGCTGGCTTATTCCCTGACCAATTCTGCATTATTGTTGGGCTTGGTCGGGGCGATGCAGTATATGCCCGCTTTGTTTCTGTCCCTGTTTGCGGGGGTGGCAGTGGATCGCTGGCCCACCAAGCGACTGATCTACCTTACCCAGGCGGCTTCCGGCCTTATCGTCATATCGTTGGCCTTATTGGTATACAGCGGGCAGGTGCGCTACTGGCACATCCTGGTCCTGGCCGGACTGCTGGGATTGGTCAATACCCTGGATATGCCGGCCCGCCAGGCCTTCGTGATTCAACTGGTGGGCAAAGATGATCTCATGAATGCTATCGCTTTAAACTCAGTGGCTTTTAATACCGCCCGTGTCATCGGGCCCGCCATCGCCGGGATGCTGATGGCCTACTACGGGGTGGCCATCTGTTTCCTGATCAATGGAATCAGTTTCGCTGCGGTCCTGGTCAGCTTGTTTTTTGTTGTGCCCCTGCCGATTCAGATCGCGACCGGGGCTCGGGAGCGAGTCTGGGAAGAAATCAAAGCCGGTTTGAACTACGTACATTCGCACCGCAGCATCCTCGAAACCATAGTCCTGGTAGCCATAATGGGCATATTTGCACTCAACAATAACGTACTGCTGCCGGTTTTCAACCAGGAAGTGCTGCACCAAGGAGAGCGCAGCCTGGGATTTCTGTTCTCCTTCTCCGGAGCCGGCTCTCTGCTGGGTGCCCTTACTATAGCTTCGCTCAGCCGCACCGGGCCCCGCCGGGGAGTCCTGAACCTGGTCCCGGTGCTCATCGGGGTACTGCTGGTGATGAACAGCTTCACCACCAGCTTCTGGATGACCGGCTTGTATCTGGCGGCGACCGGTTTCTTCTTCAATCTCTTCTCCTCGACCGCCAACACCTCAGTGCAGATCAGCATCCCGGATCATATGCGGGGGCGGGTCATGAGCCTCTACACGTTGGTGTTCGTGGGCACTACCCCGCTGGGAAATTTATATGCCGGTTGGAGTGACGAGTTTTGGGGCCCCCAGTGGGGCTTCGCCGCTTGCGGGAGCATGGTGCTGGTCTTGATGGGTTTGTTTTACCTCCTGCAAGCGATAGAAAGGCGGAGGGGACAGCGATGACGGTATCGGTACCGAAAGCAGCGGGGTTCGCTTTACGCTGAAGGAAGGCAGTCGGCTCAAGGGCATCCGGCAGCCGGCAATATTTAATGATAGAGAAAGGCAGGATGGGATTGGGTGGATGATAGCAATAACGGTCGGGCGAAGGTTGCCTTGGTAAAATGCGAAGACTACGATAATCATAGGGTCCAGCAGGCGGTGGAGAGAGGGCTGTTGCTGTTGGGCGGGCTCAGCTCGGTGGTCCGACCGGGGGAGAGGATCCTGCTCAAGCCCAATCTGCTGGCCCCGGACCCGCCAGAAAAATGTGTCACGACTCACCCCGCTATCTTCAGGGCGGTAGCGGAAACACTTCAGCGCGCTGGGGTGGTGGTATCTTTCGGAGATTCACCGGCGGTGGGCTCCACGGCCCGGGCTGCGCGCCGAGCCGGTCTGGCAGCAGTTGCCAATGAACTCGGGGTGTCCTGGGCGGAGTTCGGTCAGGGGGAGGAGGTGGTCTTTGCGGACGGATTACAGAACAAAAGATTTGTAATCGCCAAGGGGGTGCTGGAGAGCGATGGAATTATCAGCCTGCCCAAGCTGAAGACGCACGGTTTGACTACCATGACCGGTTCTATCAAGAATCAATTCGGCTGCATCCCCGGCTTGCTGAAAGGCGAATTCCACGTTAAACTGCCCGAGGTTGATCAATTCACCCGGATGCTGGTTGACCTCAACCTTTTTCTTAAACCGCGCCTGTACGTGATGGATGGGATCATGGCCATGGAGGGTAACGGTCCCCGGGGAGGCAAGCCTCTTCAGATGGGGGCAGTGCTGCTGTCCACCGATCCGGTAGCCCTGGATGCCACCGTCTGCCGCCTGGTCAACTTGCCCCCCGAGGATGTACCTTTGCTCAGAAATGCCCAGCAGATGGGATTAGGGACCTATCTACTGGAGAATATCGATTTACTGGGAGACCAGCTGGATGCCTTGCGCCGCAGCGATTTCCATAAACCGCATAAGGCGAGTATCTCCATCCGCAATCCTTGGCTGCGCAACCACATAGTTCCCAAGCCGGCTATAAATCCCCACCGCTGTATCCGCTGTGGTATCTGTATCGAAGGTTGTCCGGTGCAACCGGCAGTGGTTGACTGGTACCAGGAGGATAAGACCAAACCGCCGGTCTATGATTACAGCCGCTGTATCCGCTGCTATTGCTGCCAGGAGATGTGTCCCGAGGCGGCCATAGATCTGCAGGTACCGTTGCTGGGCAAAGTACTGGCCCCGTTATTGCGGTAGCAGGTTGGTGTTGAGTTGGTAGTCCCGGTTAACGCCAGGCACAGAGATAGGTTTCGGCGGCATCGATGATGGAGAAGATCAGGAATCCCATGAAGCTGAGGATGACTATCCCGGCATACATATCCAGGTAGTTGACCCGCATCCAGGCATCCATAATGAAGTAGCCCATGCCGTGTTCGGTCCCGAAGGTTTCAGTGAAGAACAATATGGATACCGCTGTGCCTAGGGCCAGGCGGGTGGCAGTCAGGACTTCAGGGAGGGAGGCAGGCAGGATCACCTCGGTGAAGGTTTGCCTCTTGCTGGCTCCCAGAGATTGCAGGGAATGAAATGTTTCTGCCGGGATCGACTTCACTGCGTCGCGGGAGGTGATCACCACTTGGAAGACGATTATCAGCACTATCATCATCAGCTTGGACAACTCTCCCAAACCGAACAGGAGCATGACCACCGGGAGCAGCGCCAGCTTGGGAATAGGGTAGGTGAAATATACCATCGGGGAGAGCAGTCTGTCGATGCGGGAGAAATACCCCATCAGAAAACCCAACGGGACCCCGATCAACACCGAGACCAAGATGCCGGCTATGATGCGGCCCAGGCTGTAAAGCACGTGGATCGACATCTTGGCGGCGAAGATCTCCACGATATTCAGGAATACCGCATAAGGGGAAGGTACGATGGGCCGCATCAATAAGGCCGCTAATAACCACCATACCAATATCACTGCTACGAAGCTGTAAAAAGCTCCCCGCCACTTGTTAGACCACAAACAGATCAGTCCTTGATCAGTATTTTTCGCAATCGCATCGCCATGGCATGATAATCGTCCTGGCTGCGCAGATTCTCCATTTGGAAGCAAGGATTGTCGATAATTTCCAGGATCCGTCCTGGGGCTGA
>JAQVXF010000148.1 GCA_028709355.1 Syntrophomonas sp. | reverse complement strand
GTTCGGCCAGGGTGACCAGATGGCCCAAAGCCCAGGTTACCACGTATTCAGGCCCTTCCAGGTAGCCCTTGCCTTTTTGGCTGCAACGTAACACCCGCGCCAACTCCCGGGCCACGCTGGGTTTTTCAGCCAGCACTAAAGATTTCATCATATCCTCCAATTAACCATTAATCGAAATCGGTCCCGATCCCCACTCCCAACTCACTGCCGATGGTCAGCAGTTCCAGCAGATCGGTAGCCGGTACTATCAATATCGGGCCGGAGTCACTGCCATCATCTATCCAAGCCAGGGCCAGCCCTTCTTTCTCCAAAAGAGCGGCGGCCTGTCTCAGTACCTCCTGCACCGACCTGGCGGTTGCCTCGGTTGCCGTTTCCAGGTGTATCCCGGCCTGCCCCTGCCTCTCCAGCAGGGTGGCGATGGCCCAGTGGGCGGTCTCACCGGAAGCGTCGGAATCCAGCTTGAGCAGGTGTTGTCGGGTCCTCAATATCCCGTACACGATGTTCCAAAGGAAAGTATGGCACAGGTTTTCCGGATAGCCAGGCAGATCCTCGGGGTCCGGGTAGCGCTCCGCCCCGATCGCGGCTTGCTCGGCATAGTGGCTGTTGCGGAACGCTGCCGGGTAGGTGGCGTAATGGCGGATCTCCTCCCCGATCTCGGTCGCGTCCCCGCTTATCAATTGAACCAGGCGCACCACTTTTTCCAGGTAGGTATTCTCTATCATGACTATGCCCTCCCTTTATTGTAAATAATGACGGCACCCTACACATTTATCATACCAGACCAAGGTTGCCGCTGGTCGGAAATGCTGGGGAAGGGCCTGATGGAGCGGCCTTCCTTAATCTATGCCCCCCGATGAGGACAGCGAAGGTGATCGCAGTTCAGCCTGCGAGGACAGACCGACCGTATTTTAACGACAAGCATCCTCAGCCATGCACATCCCGATCCTATGCCATATAATAGAGATGACGATTTATAAATATCCAGTACCATATTGACAACTCCCGATGGGAGCCACTGGCGATGGAGGTGTTGAATAAGTGCGTATCTTGACCACTGGCAAAGTGACCGACAACTTTTACATCTTGGGCAGCAGTGCCTACCCTGTCTACCTGCTCGATCTGCCGGGCAAGCCCATTATCTTCGAATCCGGTATAGCCTGCCTGGGGCAGGTCTACGTAGACGCCATCCGCTCCATCCTGGGCGCGCGGCAACCGGCGTTCCTGTTCATCACCCACGCCCACTGGGATCATGCCGGCTCGGCCGCCTATCTCAAAAAAGCTTTCCCGGCCATACAGATCGCCGCCTCGCCGCTGGCACTGGAAACGCTTCGGCGGCCTGGGGCGGTCAAGGTCATCACCCAAATCAATACAGAAGGCCGGAACTTCGTCAAGCTTGAAGACGGATTCGATTATTCCCGGCTGATAGATGCCCCCTTCCAGACCTTCGAGGTCGATATCCTGCTCAGCGATGGACAGGCGGTGGAGATAGATGAAACCACTACCGTGCAGGTGCTGGCCACCCCCGGCCATACCCGCGATCACCTGAGCTACTACCTGCCCGCTCAAAAGATACTCATAGCGGTGGAAGCGGGCGGCTACATGAGCAGTTCCGGGCAGATCGAACCCGAGTTCGTAGCCGACTATGACGGATATGTGGCCTCCATGCAGCGGTTGGCCCTGTTACCGGCCGAGGTCCTATGCCAGGGTCACAATATTGTCTTCACCGGCCGGGAGGAGATCGCTGCCTTTTTCGCCCGGTCTATGCGGGAGACGACCATCTACAAAGACCGCATCCACGACCTGCTGGACCAGGAGCAGGGGGATATCGAAGGCGCAGTGAGGCGCCTCAAGGCGGAAAGATGGGATAATGTGACTGGTTTCAAACAGGATGAATACGTCTATGCGCTGAACCTGGCCGCCCAGGTCAAGCATCTGGCCCTTCGCAGTGAGATAGCGGAGAATGAAACCCGATGACGGAGATGATTTTACCAGACATCTATCGGATGGAAATACCTCTGCCCCACAATCCCTTGAAATCCTTGAACTCCTACCTCATCAAAGGGTCCGAGCGCAACCTTTTGATCGATACTGGTTTCAACCAGCCTGAGTGCCGGGCGGCCATGGATGCAGGGAGGCAAGAACTTGGATTCTCCATGGATGAGACCGATATATTCGTGACCCACATCCACGGCGATCATACCGGATTGGTACACTATCTGAGCCGACCGGGTACCCGGGTTCTTTGCGATTCCTATACTGCCCAGGCTTTCGGCGGCCTGGTTTCGGATTACTGGGATTATTTCGACCAACTGCTGGTCCAGGGAGGGCTTGCCGGCATAACCCATGCGGACCATCCTGGCTACAAGTACAAAGGTGCAGCGGTGGACAACGTTCAGGTGATCGCGGACGGTGACCTGATTGAGGTGGGCCGCTACCGCTGGCGCTGGATATCGACGCCGGGCCATGCTCCCGACCACATGTGCCTGTATGAGGCCAGGCTGGGGATCCTTTTCTCGGGCGATCACATTCTCGGTGATATCACCCCCAACAATACCCTGTGGGATCCTCCTTGGACTGCGACCAGGGATCTGCTGCAGGAGTACTTCGATAGCCTGGACAAAATAGAGAGGTTGGCCATAAAGATCACCCTGCCGGCCCACCGGGAGATCATCCCGGACTGTTATCTGCGTATCCGCCAGCTGCGGGAGCATCATCGCCGGCGCTTGCAGGATATCCTGGACATACTGGGAGACGGCCGGATGTATGGTGCCCAGGTAGCCAGCCAGATGAAGTGGGACATGCGTGGTAAGCGCTGGGACGAGTTTTCTTCCGCCCAGAAGATTTTCGCCGGCGGCGAGGCCTTGTCCCACCTGACCCACCTGGTTTTAAAGGGGATTCTGGTGCGAGAGTTGATCGGGGACCGGGTCTATTATTCGCGGGCACATTAGCGGGGGGAGGCTGGCGAAATTGCCCGGGGGATAGATTGCTTGGAATCCAAAGCGTCCCCCTAGGGTAATTCCAAAAAAAGGGGCGCCGGGACGATTATTTTTAGGAGGTAATGCAGATGAGGTTTCTGGCGGGAGTCATTTTGGGGATTTTTATCGGTACCGGGGGGACCTTTGTGGTAACCGGCAACGACTTTCTGAATGCCGGCAAGAATGCGGCCGAAGCAGTCACGAAAACGATCCAGATCGTGGGCAAGCATGTGGACAAGGATACCCTGGAAGCGATCCAGGATGATGTAAACCGAGAGGTGATCCCGACGTTGACCAAATAATAACACCCTGATGGACGGGAGGCAGCTATGAAGGATATCCTGGCAGTCATATTGGCTATCGCTTTGGGAATCTTGGTTGGTTTCTTTGGGGTGGTGAATTCGGTATTTTCGGATGGTCCCATGGATGAGAGACTGGTGTTTATAGTCCTTATCCTGGTTGTTTATGCTATCCTGGGTGCCATTTGGGGATATCTGCTGCCCCGGCGCGGCTGGAGATGGGGGCTATTCCTGGGCATACCGGGAGCCATTGGCCTGCTGTTGTTCATGTTGTCTGAAATCGACCTTTTCATCTATTTCATCCTCTACATGGTGACCTTATTGGTCATGGCCTGTCTTGGAGCATGGGCAGGCTCCCGGTTCAGAAGTTCCCGGCAACCCTAGCCTTCGAGACCGGTGATGAAGCCCTTTTTGGTAAAATTTCGTACCTTTTCCAGGGCCTCCTGAACTTCTGGTGTTAGTTAGTTCGATAGACTTAATACATTGCGGCAGGATAATCCCTGTCCATATAGAATAGGTATAAAATATTGAAATCATATATCACTCCGAGCCATTGGACCTAAAGCATGACCATGGTCTTCTGGCCGATAGGGTGTATCTGGAAACGGGTGCGCCTCCCAGCGTGGAAAGGAGACAACACATCCACTGGCTGTTTGCGGCTTGCTGAGGCGGGTTGCCGGTCAGTGGTGTGGATAGGGAGGACTGCAGGGCGGTCTTCCCGGCTCGACCTTTCCGAGGACGGGCTTTTTTGGTTTCTGCCGGTATCCCTTCACT
>JAQVXF010000147.1 GCA_028709355.1 Syntrophomonas sp. | reverse complement strand
CGCCCCGGGATGAATGTTGTCCATCACATGCTGGTAGGAAGAGGCGGCGCCGGGCTGATTTTTGGGATCCCAGTCCTTGAAAGCCATGCTCCAGAAGACGGTACGGTAACCTAATTCATCCGCCCACCGCAATGAAGTGGCTGAATACGTTCCCTCCGGCGGCCGCAGATAGCGGTCTAACTGGTCACCGGTGACTTCAGTGTATCTTCTTTCCAAACGGGTGAGTTCGCGATTGAAGGTTTCCTGTGATACCTTGCTGAGATCGGGATGGTTCCAGGTATGATTGCAGACCAGATGATCGGCGGCATTCATCCTCTGCACCAGGCCAGGCTGGGTCTCGATGAACTGGCCGGTGATGAAAAATGCGGCCTTGACCCCCTGGCGATCGAGTATATCCAAGATACGGGCCGTATAACCCAGTTCGTAACCATTGTCGAAAGTCAGGTATATCTTGCGGCTGTTGTTGGGCAGGACATAGAAACCATGGTATTGCTCCAGCAACTTGACCGTCTCCTGGTTGACAGTGGTGACCTGATGCTGCTGATTCCGGGTAAACCACCAGGAACGGGACTTGCTCTCCGCTGAAACCGGCAGCGGGTCAGGAGCACTGGGGACAGGGGCTGGAGTAGGCGCTGGAATAGGGGCAGGCTCTGTTGGTTCCGCCGGTTCCACAGGCAGGCCAGGTGCGGCGGATTGGTTGCTGGTGATATCGTTGCGGGAAGGGGGAGGCATCGGTGTAGATTTGCAGCCGGCCAGGCAGCCAAGTATAATCACTATTAGGGCTATGATCAGAATACGGCTGGTTTTGAGCACGATTGTATCCTCCTTGTAACGATGCGATACTCGGAATAAAAATTTATTCCGTCTAATTATACCCTAATATACTGATTTTTTAGCTGCGACTTGCAGCTGGCGGCAAGTATTTGTCAGGGCCGGATGGCGGGCTCAAGCTGGACGGGCAGTGATAAGTGATGAAATATGGGCAGAGCAGATCAATATTTATGAGTGATGCCGCCCGCCTCTCCATTTTCGGATTGGTCGGGTTATTGTTGCTGTTGCTGGTGATGGGGGCCAACCAGCACTTGCTCAGCAGCAGTTCCGGATCGGTCATTTACACTTATGTGACCAATTTTGCCGAAGGGGAGATTGGTACCGGTTACGGTTCTCCTACCCCCGGCCTGGTACCCTTCGCCCAGTTGGAGCCAGGTGACATCGTCCTGGGCGGATGGCCCAATACCGCTTACGGGCGTTATTCCCATGCTGGACTGTACCTGGGCGGCCATGAGGTGCTGGAAGGCTATGTGGATTATGGTTTGAGTATCCAGGAGCTGAGCACCTACGAGGATTACTCCCTGGTCTGCCTGCTGCGGGTCAATGCCCCGGCCGAGGTCAAAGCCCGGGCGGTGGCTTATGCTCTGGATAAGGAAAAGGAGATGTTCTATCCATTGGCGTTCAAAGACGGAGATCGGCTGTGGAATTGCACCAAGATAATCTGGCGGGCCTATGCCGAGCAGGGGATCGACCTGGATGAGATCAATGACTTGTGGATTGCACCCGAGAGTCTGGCCCACAGCCGATGGGTGAGCGTCCTCTATGAAAAGGGGTTTTAACATTTCGGGAGCATTATTGAGAGCCATCTTCATCCACCTGAGCGCCATTCTGGCGGTCGGTCTGGCTATCTATTTCCCGTTACTGGATATTATCCTGGCGGCGATATATATCTATGTGATCTGGCGGGAAGGATGCTACTGCCGGCTCCGGTGCGGCCGCATCACCATGGCGGCGGTGGCCATAATCTGGCAACTGCCTGGTTATCTCCTCGCCGGGGCGATCCTGCTGTCGGTCGAGTCGGTGGCCCAGTTTTCATACTATTTCATTTTCATGCTGGAATTGTGGGACACCCCGGTGCTGCCCCTTTTCTCCTTATTGCCGGACTGGACCTGGTTGGACCGTCCCCTCTACTATTACCTGCTGTTTCTGACCGCCCCCCTCCTATCGCTACTCTATTATTCCCCGGAGTTTATCAAGAAAGATTGAGCCATATGTATACAGTATTCATTGCTGACGGGAGAGCCGGCGGGACCTAAATAAGACGGCTTCCATCCTTTGCAGCCCGGCCCCAGCCGGATTTTTAAAACAGAAAAGGTTATCAAGCCAGGTGAAGTATGTTACAATAATTTGCATTGCAAGCCTTTTAGGTCGACTTTTAGTCGAACTTTTGTGTTTTAAGGAAGGTTAGGCTTTGAAAGGGGAGAACACTCTTGGAGAATTCTGTAATGCTGACTCCAACCGACCACCGCCAAAAAGCCCTCATTAATAAGTTGGAGCAGGAAGCCGGCACCAGTATCAACCTGTGTTACCAGTGCGGAAAATGCACGGCCGGATGCCCGGCTGCGTTCGCGATGGATTATCCTCCCCGCCAGGTTATCCGTATGCTGCAGTTGGGGCTTACCGAAATGGCCTTGAATAGCAACAGCATATGGATATGCGCCTCTTGTGAAACTTGTTCGAGCCGCTGTCCGCGCGGCGTGGACATAGCATCACTTATGGACACCATGCGGCGCGAAGCCCTGAAGCGGGGTACAACCGATAAGAAAGTGGCAGCATTCAACAAAGCCTTTTTATCCAATGTCAAGAATTTCGGCCGCACATTTGAAGCGGGCTTATTGCTGCAATATAACTTGACTACCGGCCAGCCGCTCAAAGACCTGCAACTGGGATTGCCCATGATGCAGCGCGGCAAAGCCAGCCCGCTGCCCCATAAGATAAAGGGACGCGGGGAGATCAAGAAAATCTTCGAGCGGGTGGCTCAAATCGGGGGTGAAGAGCCATGAAATTTGCCTATTATCCAGGTTGTGCCGCCGAGGGCAGCGGGATCGAATACCACCTGTCCGTAGAGCGGACCGCTCATATCATGGATTTTGAAATAGAGGAACTGCAGGACTGGAATTGCTGCGGAGCCACCTCCGGTCACAACACCGACCGGTTGCTGTCCATTGCCCTGCCGGCCCGCAACCTGGCCATCGCCGAGAAAAGCGGTTTAAACATGATAATCGCCCCCTGTGCAGCTTGCTACAGCCGCCATCGCTATGCAGAACATGCCATCCAGCATGACCCGGACATGCGCCAGAAGGTAGAGCGGGTCCTGGAGATGGAATTGGCGGGCAGCAGCGAGACCCTTTCCATTTTGGATGTTCTGGTCAACAAGGTGGGCACCGAGAACATCGCCGCCAAGGTCACCAAACCCTGGACTACTATGAAAGCAGCCTGTTACTATGGCTGCCTGCTGGTGAGACCAGCGGAGCACACTGGCTTTGATGATCCCGAAGATCCCCAAACCATGGACCAAATAATGACAGCCTTGGGAGCCGATGTGGTGGAGTGGTCCCACAAGACCGAATGTTGTGGGGCGGCCCTGGTCACGTCCAGACCCGACGTGGGCATGCGGATGCTGTACCGGGTGCTGAAGGATGCCAAAGAATCAGGCGCAGAATGCCTGGTGACCGCCTGTCCGCTCTGTATGTTGAATCTGGATATGCGCCAGACTGCGGTTGAGAAGCAATTCGGGGAGAAATTCGATTTGCCCGTGTATTACGTGACCGAGCTGTTGGCCCTGGCCTGTGGTGATAAACCTAAACAGGTAGGCTTGGAGAAACATTTCGTAGAAGCCGATAAATACCTGCAGATGATAGAGGTCAGGGGAGCCGAAGCCAGGGCTGCGGCCGAGCGGGCCGCCCAGGAAGCCGCGGAGAAGGCACGGGCCAAAGCTGAAGCCGCGGCGGCAGCCAAAGCGGCAGCAGCGGCCAAAGCGAGTGCCAAAGCGGGGGCCCCTGCCAAGGGAGCCGATGCTGCAACCACCAGTTCACCCAGCGAGGCTCAAGGGACTGAGCCGGCGGTGGCGGCAGAGCCGGACCAGAAGAAGATAGACGCTTTCGTAACCGCTCTGACCAAGAACCCGGATAAAATGGCGGCCAAGCTGGTGGCGGATCCTACCCAGGCCGGCATCCTGGTCTCGATTCTGGACCAGAAGAGGATCGGCAAGCTAGCCAATCTGATGGCC
>JAQVXF010000146.1 GCA_028709355.1 Syntrophomonas sp. | reverse complement strand
ATGATCTGGTAAAGGCGAGGATTGATGAATTTGCGACCACCGCTTACCGCCATGGTCACCAATGAATACCAGGCCAGGTCAGCGCTGATATGTCCGCTGAAGAAGGATGCCATGCCCAGCGCACCACTTTTCATGGCCAGGGTGATGTAACTCAGACCTATGGTGGCCCACCATAACCACCAATACGGATTGGCCATGCTCACTGTCACCCCGGTAACCGCAGGGTGCAGCCGTACTTGGGATTGAGAAACGGACGCAGCCATATCCAGGGATAGTCTGTTCTGCAGGGCATCCCGGCTCATATTGATTCCCAGGAAGATGAGGACTACCCCTCCCAACAGAGCTATCGCCGCGGTGACGGCCGGCTGGGTCAGGAAATTGGCCAGGCCAGCTACCAACGCCAATATCAAGGCCACCTCCAGAATCCCATGCCCCAACACCATGTAGGGGCCCACCCGCCAATTACCCTTCAGGCTTTCGGCTACCGCGGCGGACAGCATTGGACCCGGCATCATCGCGCCGGATAAAGCTACTATGAAGGCAGTACTAAAAAGTAACCCGATCTCCATTTCATCACCTTAATCCATTCGCTGGAAATCTGTGAGGCCCCGCTTGTTCACAATCGAGACGCAAATACCTTAAATCTTCAATCGCAGATTTGCGCTCACAAGAAGCATCTGGCAAGGGGCGGCTTCGGAAAACCGGCTTCTTGGTTAGGCCGGTAACAAAATTGACATAATCCTGTTGGGGTTAATAAACAAAAGCTGACTGAGGATTCCATTCCAACATCTCAACAAACGCAATCCGCCCCTGCACCATGTTCATTATGGCACAGGGGCTGGAATCCACACAAGTGACTTTGGACCATCGGTATAGAGCCCGTTTGGTTCTAACCGTGGATGAGGCGGGGCAGGCATCGGGTACACACCCATTTTGACTCGCCCCTACGCTTTACCGGTAATAAGTAGGCTTCGTCCTCAGAGACACTGCAGAAACTGCAATGCTGGACAATGTAATGCTTGGGCAGGGTGATTTTCATCTTTTCAACCGCATCCTCCGAAAACAAATCGGTCTCCCTTATCTCCAGAGAAAGGGCTCCTAACGGGCACACCCCCAGGCAGAATCCGGCCCCATCACACAACTCATCCCTGATAACCTTAGCCTTCCCATCGACGATGGCCAATGCCCCCTCGGCACAGGGGGATATACAAGCCCCGCAGCCGTTGCACAGTTCTTCATCTATTCTGATGATGCTTCTCATGACCATAATGCGCTCACTTCCCTCAAGAGTAATGCCCCTGAATCTGTCTATGGATACCTGCGCCCGGCATCAGGATTTTATCATTATAAGCAGCATTTTGAACTGCTCCCGGGCATCCAAAGCGTGGGGAATATTGGCCGGCATGATTATCATCTCCCCGGCGCCCACTTCATGCACCTGGCCAGCTATCCTTACCTCGGCCCGCCCATCCAAAACCACCACAGTGGCATTGAAGGGTGCACTGTGTTCACTCAAACCCTGCCCTTGAGCAAACGCAAACAAGGTTATAGTCCCACTGGGCTGTTGTATCAGGGTCTTGCTGACTACCGCTCCGGGCTGGTACTCGATGAAATCAGCCGGATTTAAGGTGCGTCCCAGGTATTCGGTAGGATCGACTATGCGTCCTTTGGCCATCTGATAACCCCCTCTCGTGGTTTAGCCGACAATGGCGGCCAGGTCTTCTTCCACTGTTGCTATCGGTTTGATGCCGAACTTCTCCACCAGGACATTGAGCACGTTGGGCGAAACGAAGGCTGGTAAGCTGGGTCCCAAACGGATATTTTTGATATCCAGGTACAGCAGGGTCAACAGGATGGACACCGCTTTCTGCTCATACCAGGACAAAACCATCGACAGGGGCAGATCATTCACCCCGCACTCAAAAGCGTTGGCTAATGCTACCGCAATCTGAATAGCCGAGTAAGCATCGTTGCACTGCCCGATGTCCAGAAGCCTTGGTATTCCGCCGATGTCCCCCAGTTTGTGGTCGAAGAAGCGGAATTTACCGCAAGCCAGGGTAAGAACCACCGTGTCTTGGGGCAGGCGGTCCACCAGCTCGGTATAGTAATTGCGCCCCGACTTGGCCCCATCGCATCCTCCCACCAGGACGAACCTCTTGATAGCCCCGCTCTTAACCGCCTCGATGACCTGTCCGGCTACCCCCAGGACCGCATTGCGGGCGAACCCGGTCAGAACCGAGCCATCATCGGCATCATCGGCAAAGCCAGGCATTTCCAGAGCTTTAGCAATTACCGCTGCGAAGTCTGGGGAGGAAACATGCACGGCGCCCGGCCAACCAACCGTGCCGCAGGTAAATATATTGGCTGCATAACTGGTCGCTGGTTCCTGGATACAGTTGGTAGTCATCAAGATGGCCCCCGGGAAATTCGCGAATTCTTTCTTCTGATTCTGCCAGGCAGTCCCGTAGTGCCCTACCAAGTGGGCATGTTTCTTAAGTTCAGGATAGCCATGAGCGGGTAACATCTCGCCATGGGTATAGATGTTGATGCCTTGGCCCTCGGTCTGCTCCAACAAGTCTTGCAGATCCTTGAGGTCATGCCCGGAAACCAGAATGCATTTGCCCAGCTTATGGCCCAGCTTGACCTCGGTAGGCTCGGGATGACCAAAAGAAGTGGTATTGCCGGCATCCAGCAATTCCATCGCCCGCAGATTGATCTCCCCACATTTCAGTACCAATCCCAGCCACTCCTCCATGGGTCTATCCGGACCGATCAGGCTGGCCATGGCTTCATGAATAAAACCATAAACCTGGTCATCTTCTTGACCCAGGATAGCGGCATGATAGGCGTATGCTGCTACCCCGCGCAGGCCATACAGCAAAATTTCCTTAAGAGAGCGGATGTCCGGATCCTTTTCCTGGCTGCCCGGATAACCCAAAGCCTCCCCCTGCTGGACCAGGCCCGCCAGATCAGCAGCTGGTTGCAGGATGATATCAGTCCCGAGCCCACTTTTCTCGGCCAAAGCCCGGGTTTGCTCCAGCACCTGGCGGATGTAGGCCTCAATCGCAGCCGGATCGAAATTGACGTTGGTTAAGGTCACGAAAAGAGTCTCGGCCGTGAGCTGGTTGAGGCCAGAGTCGATCGTCCCCTTCTTCCTGGTCTGCCAGGCCACCTCTGCAGCTTGGCTCACCGAATAGGTAAGCAGATCCTGTAAAGCTGCCACATCAGGCTTCTTCCCACATACCCCGACCGAGATACAACCCGTCCCTTTGGAAGTCTGTTCGCATTGATTACAAAACATGTAATAGCCTCCTTCAATCGTTATGATTTGCTTTGCTGGGTACTCCCCGGAAAATCTTGCCTGCTTACTTGAGATCGAGGATTGTCATTTTCTCTGCTGCCAACTCGGCCAAACTGGTCTTTTGCAGCTCCGCCAGCATGGCTTTTTGAGCCCGCGCCAGGGTTCTCCGGATCGGACAAGTGTCCATCTCTTGGCATTGGAATCCAGGCGACAGACAGACATTAAGAGCTATAGGACCTTCCATGGCCTCGATCACGTCGGCGATGGTGATTTCCTCCAGGGGCCGGCTCAACCTGACTCCACCCTGGATACCGCGCTGGGTCACTACCAGACCAGCCCTCGATAACACCTGGATGGTCTTATGCAGGAAATCCTCCGGAATCGACTGACGCTGAGATATGACCTTGCTGGACAGCAATTGTCCATAAGGAACCTGCCCCAAGGCCATAAGGGTCTTCACGGCGTACTCGGTTTGGCGGGTGATCTGGATGGCGGTTCACCTCTTCTCTTAAGTGGACTAAATTGATTCACTTTATATTTTTATGTTAAACACTAACGCGAAAATAATCAAGCCTAAAATTATTTTGCCCCTCTGCATTCTGCATCATTAGATACCGCGTAATAATCATCACTCAGCCCAATCAAACAGTGACTGTCAAGCTGAGCATGGAGAAACACCAGCGGGTGGTATATAATCTAAAGCGGATATCTTACAGGGGGGAGTCATGTTATGAAGAAGATATTAATCCTGTTGCTGATC
>JAQVXF010000145.1 GCA_028709355.1 Syntrophomonas sp. | reverse complement strand
AAGCGGCCAGGTCGCCGGCATAGCTGTAGCCCAGCCGGTTCAGCTTACGGCATTCACGGTTCGACAGGGGAGAGAACTCGGGCAGGGGCAAGGTGCTGACAAAGCAGGCTTCCTGCCCGGGAAGGACCTGGATGATCTCGATGGGACCGCGGGGAAAAGAGCGACAGGTGGAACGGGCCGAACCGGTAAAGGTACAGCGGTGGACCGCCAAGCGGGCCAGCAGAGGTGAAGACGCCAGACCGATGGAGGCCCGCCCGGCAGCCATCCCGGTCAGGGTGACGGCCAGCCGGTCGAGGAGATCACCGATCCGCTTGAAGGGGCTCAAATCCAGCAGCATTTCCCGGCTGGTGAGCGGCTCCAACAGGGATGAGTGCTGGCTGCAGGCCTGCAGCAGCTTGTCATCGATTGATCCGCTGGCTAGGGAAATATAAACTATCTTGCGCATCGACATCACCCACCCTCGCTTGGTATAACCATGCTATAACAGAACATATGTTCTTGTCAAGAATGGGGGCCACTAATAGAAGCGCTGGTTATTGAGGTTGATTGCCCATGAAAAGCCTGGAGAGAGGCAGGAGCACCATGGTGAATATCGGCTGGCTCATAGTATAAATTCGAATGGCACCAGCGCTTAGAGGGGCCGGATTATTTCCGGTTGGTCATGGACCGGGCTGTTGACCAGGGTGGATACCCGGTAGACCTCCAGGCGGTCTTCCGGGGCTAAGGGCGTCTCCCCCTGCAGCCAACCCGACTCATCCTCCCGGCGGAGGATATAAGGCATACGATCATGGATGGAGAGGGTGGAGGGAGTGGCCGTGGTGGTTAAAATGGTATAGGAGTGCAGCCGACCGCCCGCCGGATCTTTCCATTCATCCCACAACCCGGCCATGGCGAATACCCGGTGATCGGCGGGGCGAATATAGAAGGGCTGTTTGCCGGCCGGGTTCTTCTGCCACTCAAAATACCCGGTGGCTGGCACCAGGCAACGGCGCCGCCGGTAGCTGTGCCTGAAGGAAGGCTTCTCCGCCGCCGTCTCCGCCCGGCAGTTTATCAATTTGCTGCCGACACTCAGGTCCTTGGCCCAGAAGGGCACCAGTCCCCAGCGCATCAGGCACAGTTGCCGATTTCCACCCGGTGCCGTCACCACCGGCATAACCTGGGTAGGGGCTACATTGTAACGGGCCTTGAACACCGGTTCCACTTTGGGGCAGCCGAAACGATCGGCCAGCTCATCCAGTTCCACCGCCAGGGTATAGCGTCCGCACATCATAACCACCGCCTTCCGTGGTCCACAAGTCACTGTTTATAATCTAATTATACTATCATACTGGATTAGAATGGCCCTGATCCGATGACTGGTGTCTTAATAAGAAGAAGTGTCCCTGCCGGCGGGAATCGCATTAAGGGCGGCGGGGTCGGACACTCTTGCGCACCTCCCGCTCTGCTATAATAATAACATGAGCGGCCGGGGACTTGAGCTTGGCGCCAGCAACCCAGTGCTCAGCGGCGGCCGCCCCATGGATTGCTGCTTAATCCCCGCAGGTGCAGGCGGGGGACGTCTAGTAGGCAGCCGTGCCGGCATATTAGTGACCCGGCGGTAGCCAAGGAGGTCGGGACGACAATGTATGAGAACATCCTGCAGGCCTATAAGAGCCATAGGAATCCGGTTCAGGCAGAACCCATGGCCCGCTATATGAAAGAACGTTTTCCTTTCCTGGGATTAACCCGACCGGAGCGCAATGCCATCCAGGCAGATTTCATCAAAAAGACCCGGCGGCAAACGAACATCAACTGGGATTTTGTGCAGCAATGCTGGGCCCAGCCGGAAAGAGAGTACCAGTACCTGGCCCTGGATTACCTGGTCGCTCTGGTCAGCCGTTTGCAATCCCGCGACCTGGAGCGCCTGGAAACGTTGATTAGAGCCAAATCCTGGTGGGACACGGTCGATATTATCGCAGTCCGGCTGGTGGGGGAGATCGGACGCGGTTTTCCCACCGCCGTCCAACAGACAGCCCTTGATTGGGCCCAAAGCGAGGATATCTGGCGGATACGCAGCGCTATCCTATTCCAATTGAAATATAAGCAGGCCACCAACACCGATCTGCTGGCCCGGATAATCCTGAACAACCGCGGCTCTTCTGAGTTCTTCGTCGCCAAAGCCATCGGCTGGGCCTTGCGGGAGTACTCTAAAACCAACCCTGTTTGGGTGAGAACTTTTATCGCTGCCCACTCCTTACCAGCGCTCAGCGTCAGGGAAGGCAGCAAATATTTGTAGTTAACGACGACCATCTGCCATACGGCACCACCCGGGATCAGTTCTAAGCACCGATGGGCGGTATCAACTGGCAAACCGGTGGAGCCGCCAACGGTACCCTGGACAGGTATTTTACATCCCAACCCGACTGCAATTACTAAGCACTTCTGGGGCGCCGGCCCGCCGGGGGTCGAGTCTCCTGACAATAGGCCTCCCGCCGATAGGATGGGCCAATGGCCGCTGCAGCGCGGTTATGTTTTTTGGATACTTGATTTTACGACAGATTTTGGGCACAGTATTAGAGTATAATATATTGGGACGTTTTGAAGGGAAAAGAGGTGTAGTTGTGGTTAAGAAGTTTAAGAAAGTTATGATTGCCAACCGTGGCGAAATCGCCATCCGTATAATAAGAGCTTGTCATGAACTAGGCATCCGGACCGTATCGGTTTACTCGAAGGAGGATAAACTGGCCCTGTTCCGGACCAAATCGGATGAGTCCTATCTGATCGGCAACAACAAGGGCCCGGTGGAAGCCTACCTCAGCATCGAAGAGATCATTGGGTTGGCCCTGAAGAAAGGGGTCGACGCGATCCACCCCGGTTATGGTTTCCTGGCCGAGAACTACGAGTTCGCCCAAAAGTGTATCGAGTCGGGCCTGGTGTTCATCGGCCCCACCCCGGAGATGATGGATCAACTGGGGGATAAGATCAAATCCAAGATAATCGCCAATCAAGTGGGAGTGCCTACCATCCCGGGAGTAGAAAAGGCCATCAACTCCGATCAGGAAGCCGTAAGTTTCGCCCGGGAATGCGGTTATCCCATTATGTTGAAAGCCTCCGCCGGCGGCGGCGGACGGGGCATGCGCATCGTCCGCAGCGAGGCCGACCTGCTGCAGGAATTCCACAGCGCTCGGAGCGAGGCCCGCAAGGCGTTTGGCATCGACGACATATTTATCGAGAAATACCTGGAAAGCCCCAAGCACATAGAGGTCCAGGTACTAGGGGACAATTACGGCAACATAGTTCACCTTTACGAACGCGACTGCTCCATCCAAAGGAGACACCAGAAGGTTATAGAGTTCACTCCCGCCCTGGCCATTGACGAGCGGCAGCGGAAGGTCATCTGTGAGGATGCCCTCAAGATCGCCCGCTCTGTCAAATATCGCAATGCCGGGACGGTTGAATTCCTGCTTGACAAACAGGGACAGCACTATTTCATAGAGATGAATCCCCGCATCCAGGTCGAGCATACTGTTTCGGAAATAGTCACCGGCGTAGATATTGTACAGAGCCAGATCCTGATAGCCCAGGGTTACCGTCTGGGTTCCAAGGAAGTTGGCATTCCCCGCCAGAGTGCGGTCAAGACCCGGGGCTATGCCATCCAGTGCCGGGTGACCACCGAGGACCCCGCCAACAGCTTCGCCCCCGATACCGGCAAGATCGATGTCTACCGCACTGCAGCCGGCTTCGGCATCAGATTGGACGGCGGCAACGGTTATACCGGTTCGGTGATCAGTCCCTATTATGACAGCTTGTTGGTCAAGGTGACCGCTTGGTCGCGCACCTTCGAGGACGCCATCCAGAAGGCCCAGCGGGCTCTGCGTGAGCAGGTCATCAGCGGGGTCAAAACCAATGACGCGTTTTTGCTCAACGTGCTCTCCCACCCCAAATTCTTGAACGGCCAATGTGATACCGGCTTCATAGACCATACCCCGGAATTGTTCGACATCACCCCTCGTGAAGACCATGAGGTAAAGGTGCTGCAGTACATCGGCAACAAAGTGGTCAATGAGAGCAAGGGGGTAAAGAG
>JAQVXF010000144.1 GCA_028709355.1 Syntrophomonas sp. | reverse complement strand
CCTTAAGGGCAGACCGGCGAAATATCCTGGTTGCCCATCAATTCATCACCAGTGGGGGGCGGGAACCGCTAAGGTCTGATTCTGAGAGTATCTCGGTGGGAGGGGCGGACAACGTCGATGCGGCCTTATTGGGCGCGTTCGATTACGTAGCTCTGGGACACCTGCACAGCCCCCAGTGGATTGGACGGGAAAGCATTCGCTATGCGGGTTCGCCCTTGAAATACTCCTTTTCCGAGGTACACCAGACCAAGTCCCTGACGGTGGTGGAACTGAGGGAAAAGGGAGATATCAGTATACGCACTGAGCCGTTGCAGCCCCGGCGGGACATGCGGCGGATTAGAGGCCCCATCGGCCAGCTATTGGCGCCGGCTACCTACTTCGGTACCAACACCGGGGACTACCTGCAGGTGACCCTGACCGATGAAGAAGAGATCGTCGATGCCATGGGCAAACTTAGGACTGTATATCCCCATGTTATGCACCTGGATTATGATAACCGTCGTTCGCAGGCCCTCCATCAGATGGGGGCGGCTCTAGATGCGGCGCAGAAAACGCCCCTGCAATTGTTCGCGGAATTTTATCAGGAACAGAACAACCAGGAGTTAGAGCCGGACCAAATGGAGTTGGTGGGCCGGATGCTGGCCCAGGTTGGAGGTGAGGAACGATGAGACCGGTGAAGTTAACCATGTGCGCGTTCGGACCCTTCGCTGGTCAGGTGGAAATCTCCCTGGACGTTTTTGGGGCCAGTGGATTGTTTCTCATCACCGGAGATACCGGGGCGGGCAAAACCACCATCTTTGACGCCATCACCTTCGCCTTGTACGGTGAGGCCAGCGGGACCAACCGCGAGAGTTCCATGCTGCGCAGCGATTTCGCCGCACCGGAGACCGTAACCGCGGTAGAATTGGAATTCTGCTATCGGGGGCAATCCTATCGAGTATTGCGCAGTCCCCGTTATGAGCGGGTGAAGAAGAGCGGGCGGGGCACCACCGTGGTGAATCCCAGCGCTACCCTCACCCGGCCGGATGGCAAGGTGGTGAGCGGGTATTTAGCAGTAACCGAAGAAATCAAGAAGATCGTCGGTATCGACCGCAATCAGTTCGCCCAGATAGCCATGATCGCCCAGGGAGATTTCCTCAAGCTGCTGCTGGCCAACACTGAGGAACGGGGTAAGATCTTTCGAAAGGTATTCAATACCGAGGTCTTGCAAAAATTCCAGTATGAATTGAAGACTGAGGCCAACCGACTCAGAGATCAATATGAGGATCTGCGCAAGAGCATCCTCCAGTACGCCGGGGAGATAAACTGCCCCAGCGACCACCGGGTTTATCCGGAGTTGGTACAATTAAAAGCAGAAAATAACATCCATGCGCTGGATCATTGCTTGCGCTGCCTTGATGTTCTGCTCGCGGAAGACTCGGCCGCAAAGAAGGAAGAAGTTGAACAAGAACAAGCTATGGAGTTGGAGATCGGCCGGCTCAATCAGGCTATCGCTGTAGCCACAGCTAACAATGATCGCCTGTCCAGGCTGGAACAGATCCGCCAGCAATTGGGCCAGTTGGAAGCCCGGCAGGAGCATTTCGAAGTCCGGAGAAGTCAGCTGAACGCCGCGGAGAATGCGCTATACCATGTGAAACCGGTGGATGATTCCATCATCCGGGTCCAGCGGGCCATCAAGGACCTGACCCGGGACATCAAGGAACAGGATTGCCTGGCCACGGAGCGGGCCCGGCAAATGGTCAAGCTGGAGGAGGTGTGGCGGGCGGAGCAGGCACGGGAACCTGAGCGCGCCGGCCTGGCCGCGGAGATCATCACGGTGCAGAATACCCTGCCGGATTATCAGGAGTTGGATCTGTACATCCGGGAAAGTAAAAAAGTTCATAATGCCCTGGAAAGCAAGCAGGCCCGGCTGCAAGCCATGAAGCAGCAGCGCGAGGAATTGGCAGCTGCGGAAAAGCGGTTGAAGTCAGCGTTGGAAGACTGCCAAGGGGTGGAACTGAAGTATGAGAGGGCCAAGACCGAAGCAGGGGAGTGGCACCGCCGCCGCGGGGAATTGAAGCAGATGGCACAAGACCTGGCCGCCTGGAACCAGGACCGTCAAAAACTGACCTTAGCCCAGGCCCAGTTCGAAGCTGCGCTGCAGGAGAGCTCTACTTTGTCAGCGGCTTACGAGCAGATGGAGAAAGCCTTCCTGTATGAGCAGGCTGGGATCCTGGCGGCTGGCCTGGCAGCGGATCAGCCCTGCCCGGTCTGTGGCTCTACCCAACACCCGTGCCCAGCTGTCCCGGGGCCGGATGCCCCCAGCAAGAGCCAGCTGGACTTGGCCAAACAACAGGTCGGTGCCGCCCGGAACCGTGCCGACGAAAAAAGCAAAGCGGCCAGCGACTGGAAGGGCCGGCTGCTGGCCTTACAGGAAGCTATCCTCAATCGCGGGGCAGCCTTATTGGGCGCGGCGGACTGGGAGGAAATGCCGGCCCGACTGCGCTTTGAAACTGACCAGGCCCAGCAGGAATTCGACAGATCCGGGACTCGTGTGACCGCCCTGGAAAGACAGGTACAAGCCCAGCAAAGCTGGCAGAAGGAGCTGACAGGTGCCCTCGAAAGCCTGGCTGAGTTAAACAATGATGTGGCCGGAATAGAGCAGGAGGTGGAGCAGGACCGGAGTTCCCAGAGAGTACTGCAAGACCGGTGTGACCTTACCCGGGCCAGGCTCAAATTCGGCAGCCAAGCCGAGGCAGAAGCCCAAATCCAACTGCTGACGGGGCGGCTCACTAAGATGAAGTCGGCCCTGCAGCTGGCCGGGGAGGCAGTCAGCCAGTGCCAGGCGGCTATCGCCACCGGGGGTACGATCCGGGGGCAGCTGAATGCAGGTTTGACCAGCGCCCAGTCTGAGTTGGCCGGTTTGGAGGAGGAGTTAGCCCGGGTGTTGCAGGTGCGGGGATTCACCAACCGCGACCATTACCAGCAGAGCCGGTTGGCTGAGGCCGAAATAGCCAAGCAGCGCAATGATCTGGAGGATTACCAGCAACAGCTGAAAAAAGCCCAGCTGGAGTTTCAAAACCTGAGCCAGGAAACCGGGGAGCTGGCAGTTGTGGATACCGCCGCCCTGGAGGCCGATAAGGGGCAGTGGGAAGAAGCGAGGAAGCACAGTCAAGAACGGCAGAGGATCATATTTGCCCGGTTAAATACCAACTCCCGGGTGCGGGAGCGCATAAACCAGAACCAGGAGGAGATGGGCAAGACCGAACAAGCCTACCAACGCATGCGCAGCCTGGCCGATACGGCCAACGGCAACCTGCCTGGCCGCCCTAAACTGGCCTTCGAGCAATATGTACAGGCGACCTATTTCACCCAGGTCATCGCCGAGGCCAACAAACGCTTTGCCTATATGACCGGAGACCGATTCCTGCTGGTGCGCCGGGAAGAGCCCGGCAATCTGCGAAGCCAGACCGGGTTGGAGCTGGATGTGATAGACAATTATACCGGCAAGCGCCGCAGTGTCAAGACCTTGTCCGGGGGTGAGTCCTTCAAAGCCTCACTGGCGCTGGCCCTCGGTCTTTCTGACATGATCCAGCGTTCCGCGGGGGGCATCCAACTGGAGGCCATGTTCGTAGACGAGGGCTTCGGCGCCCTGGATCCGGAATCGCTGGAGCAGGCTATCCAAGTGTTGTTGTCTTTGACCAGCGGCAGTCGCCTAGTGGGCATCATCTCCCACGTGGGCGAATTGCGGGAGCGCATCGACAAAAAACTGGTGGTCCACAAGAGTGTGACCGGCAGCAGTATCAGTCTGGTGGTATAGAGCGGTGCAAGAGCTGGTTCTTTGTTGGCGATGATCATGAAGCCAGGTTTGACCTTGATATGTTTACAGCTTCGAATCTCCTCTTCCGGAGCCACAGCCCACTTGGAGCAGCAGATTCGAATTACCCGATTACCAGGCCGGATTGGGATAAGCGCTTAAAATCGCGGACTGGTCCCGTCAAAGAAAATCGAGACCTAGGGGAGGGTGGAAAAATGACCTTGAATGAACAAGACAAGATTAAGAAAAAATTGCTGGCAGCCTGCAAGACCATCGCGGTGGTGGGGCTGTCCGACAATCCCCGC
>JAQVXF010000143.1 GCA_028709355.1 Syntrophomonas sp. | reverse complement strand
CGGACCGAGAGATTGGGGCTGGTCCACAATTGCGACAATGTCATGAACCAACCCTTTTATCTATGTCATTGCTGCAGCTGCTGCTGTGTGGTGATGACCACCATCACCCAGTTCGGCAGGTATCCCACCCATCCCAGCAACTTCATCCCCAGCCTGGAAAAGGATGAATGTACCAGCTGCGGCATCTGCGCCGAGCGCTGCCCCATCCAAGGTATAGTCATGCAGGAGGGCGATGGTAACGAATTCCCGATGGTCAATCAGGAGATGTGCCTGGGTTGTGGGGTATGTGCTTCCCTATGTCCAACCGCGGCTCTGACCTTGGCCCGGAGGACCACCCTGCACATACCGCCCCGGAGTGCTAGGGAAAGGAATGCCCGCATCCTGGCGGAGAGGGGCAAATAACGGCCCCCGCTGTCATGCTTACAGCAAGATAGTCTATTCAAGATAACTTACGGGTAAGATCGGGCATACTATCCCCCTGCAGGGGATAGTATTTTTGCGGTGCCCGGGCTCTTCTATTAGGGTCTGAAACCGCTGGTTTGGTGACGATTTGACCTTCGCGGCAGGCATTTCGGGCGCTCAAATATTATTGGTTGACAAAGGAAACTATCCGTCCTAAGATGGTTGACAGGGGAAACCAAAGACATCAAGCGAGGATTGGGCATGGACCAGAAGATGATCGATATCTATAACCTGATTCAAGAGTTGGCCTGGCTATTCGGTGATCATGGCTTTAATGGGGAGTGTTGCGGGGACCTTACGTTTATAGAGTATATGGCCCTAAAAAAGATCGAGGCAAGTGACCAGATCACGGTCCAGGAAACCGGCCGAGCTTTGAATTTTACCAAGAGCGGGGCCAGCAAGATCATCGACCGCTTGGAGAACAAAGGCTATGTGGCCCGCCAGGTGTCGCCTTTGGATGGCAGGGTGTGCTGCATCTCTCCGACCATCCAAGGCAGATCGGCCGCTGCTGGTATAATCCAGCAGTACACCTCCTACCTGGATGAGATACTGCAAGAGCTGGGCCCGGCTGAGATCAGCAACATCAGATCCGCCTTGCAGTTGTTGGTCGATTCCGCCCACAATCGGGCGGACTGGCCCGTTGGGGGCGTCGGACGATGAATAGCCTGTTGGTCAGCGTCCAGTATTTTTTTACCATCATGGCCGAGTTGGCAGTACTCTTCGTTGGCATCAGTACTCTGATCGCGTTGGCGTTCATGTACCTGCCCGAGGAAAAACTGCAGGCCTGGATGGCCGGCAAGGGTATATGGGGAAACATCATGGGGGTGCTGTTTGGAGCGGTGACTCCTTTTTGTGCTTGCTCGACCGTCCCCATGACGCTGGGATTCTTGCAGGCCGGGATCCCCTTCGGGAGCATCATGTCATTTGTGATAGCCTCGCCGTTGATGGACCCGCTGGTATTCACCCTGCTGGTGGCATTTATGGGTTGGAAGGTGGCGGTCGGATTCCTGGTCCTTACCTCAGTTTTTGCGGTCTTTTTCGGCATCATGTTGGACAAAATGGGCTGGTCCAACCAGGTCAAGCGGGTTCGCCTCAAGGGGGACGGCTATCAGATCTCGGCTGGGCCGGACGGATTCAAGAACCGGTTGATCGCATCCTTTGGGAAGGCCTGGGGCGATTTCCGGGCGGTATTGGTTTATATGGTGATCGGGGTGGCCATCGGCGCGGCCATTTACGGTTATCTGCCCCAGGCGCTGCTGGCTCGGGTGGCTGGTCCCGAAAATCCTTTTGCTGTGGTAGTGGTGGCTCTTATCGGATTACCTCTCTATATACGGGTGGAGTCAGCTATCCCCATTGGCCTGGCCCTGTTGGATAAGGGAGCTAGTATCGGGGCAGTGATAGCGCTCATTATCAGCGGCGCCGGGATAGCTATCCCCGAGTTGACCATGTTTGCCGGTATTTTCAAGAGGAAGATAATCATCGCCTTCGTGGTGATAGTGTTCATAACCGCGGTTTTATCCGGACTGATATTCAACCTGCTCATCTAAGCGATCCGGTAGGTGGCATGGTTTGATCAGCGAATGGTGATTCGGAGGCTGTTGTGCATGTTTGAAAAGGTTATCATCGCTCCCGACCTCTTTGACGATTCGTATGCCCTGGTTAGAAGCCTGCCCGGACTGAAACAACTGGGGGTCAGGCGTTGCCTGCTGCTGCAGTGCATCAACAGCCGCGGCCTCAAAGCGGCCGAACTGGAATATATCACCCCGGTCTTCGTCAGCAGTCTCAAGGAACAACAACAGTTGCTGGAAGACATGGGGTACCAGGTTGAAACCAGTTTGCTCAAGGGTCTGGCCAGCGAGGAGATTAAACGGGTGGCAACTGAGGAGAATTATGGGCTGATAATAGTGGGTGCCCGGCAGCGTTCCCTCACCAGTGAGACTTTCATGGGCGGGGTGGCCACCGAGGTGATCCATCACAGCCAAAAACCGGTCCTGGTCATAAGGATGGCAGATAATCAAATGGGTGAATCAATGGATAAATATGATCACAACCAGTTATGGGTCAGCCATGTGCTTTTCCCCACTGACTTTTCCCAGCATGCCGAGCATGCCTTCCATTATTTGCTGGATATGATCGGTATAAGCACCCAGAGAGTGACTATCATCCATGTCCAAGACAACATCCGCGTGAATGGACAGCTTTGCAGCCAGCTGCGGGAATTCAAAAAGGCTGACAATGAAAAGCTCAAACAGCTGAGACAGAGGCTCCTGGAAAAGGGCGCCGTTGAAGTGCGGACGTTAGTCAAGTATGGCCGCCCATCGGCAGAAATTCTGAAATACATCAAGGAATGCGAGGTAACCCTGGTCGTCATGGGCAGCCAGGGGCGGGGCTTTATCGAGGAGGTCTTCCTGGGCAGTGTGAGCCACAATATAGCCAGACATTCCCAAGCAGCGGTTTTGCTGATCCCAGCTGAGAGAAACCGTGCAGGACCCACCAATGAGCCGGCAAACCATTAATCAGGGAAGGGGAATACAATATGATTAAGGATGAGAAAGAGAAAAAGGGGCTTTTCGCAAAATTGATCGACTTGAGCAAGCCCAAACAGAATCCCTGCTGTTGTGGATTCGAGATCGAAGAGATACCCGAAGAGGAGGCATCCCACAAGGAGACAAAGGAATCCAGCCAAAAAGGTTAATAAATCCACAACCAGCAGGCTCTAAGTGCTATCGCTGATAGAGCGGTTGCTGCTGATGGGATCAGCAGCAACCGCTTTCATTACATCCGCACCCGCAACTGGCAGTCGTCACAGTGCTTATGGTCAAAATCCCGGCGGTCTTCAGTGCCGCCTGGCGAATGGCTTTGGCGGGCACATCCTCGTACTCATTGCCCTCGAACAGGACGGTCCGGCAGTAGGTCTGCTGGCCCAGCAGCATGGTGCAGGAATCGCAGTAATTTTCGGATATCTTTATATCCAAAATGTCCTCGATGGGGACCCCGTTGAAAAGGATGGTGTTGGATTCTGGTATTTGGTCGTCACCGAGCTTGGTATCGATGACCACCACCTCGATACCGTGGGGTTCCAACGTCCTTCTTAATCGCTTGGCCTCATTGGCCAGGTTCTCCCCGGTATCGTAGCAACGGTCACAGGTCTCGCCGGCGACATCAAGGTGTCTCCATTCGATGGTCAGAGTCTTCAATTGCAGATCCTCCTTCAGGCTGATAGTAATAACAGATCAATCGTAACAGTAACACAATCGAGAGATCCATAGTTGGGTGAATGTTTCTTCAGCGCTGCAATACTTGGTTGACAAATGATGCTGATAGAATATTATATAAATATAATTGCATATAATGATATACCTTTTGTGGTGAGAAGCTAAATTGCATCTCCAGGCCCTACAGTTTGGACCCGGTAATCAACCAATTTGTTCGGATTAGCCCTCCGGTTAAATATCCTCTTTCATTCGGGGCAATGGTTCCTGACCCGTTGCCCTGATTTTATGCCAATCGGTCTGGATAGAGGGAATCGGACACATCCTATCATAGGAGGCTGCCAAGATGAGCGAATCGATCACTAAAAAATTGTCATTTTTAGACCGCTACCTGACCCTTTGGATAGTCCTGGCGATGGTTGTCGGG
>JAQVXF010000142.1 GCA_028709355.1 Syntrophomonas sp. | reverse complement strand
ATTCTATCCACCTACTATGAACTTTTTGTGAAGGCCGGATGAATTTTGTTATCTGTCGCGGGACTATCGCAAGCACTAGTTGGCAAACGGTTATACAGCCCAAGTATGAGCCCGGTATAACAGAGGTTGCTTTATGAGCGTGATTTAGTAAAATGAATCGTATACATGCTGTCGACATCCGTATAAACCA
This sequence comes from Syntrophomonas sp., assembly GCA_028709355.1. Taxonomy (GTDB): domain Bacteria; phylum Bacillota; class Syntrophomonadia; order Syntrophomonadales; family Syntrophomonadaceae; genus PHAA01. Next base: position 3,913 of record JAQVXF010000142.1, on the reverse strand, counting down.
CGGCCGTCACCTTTCATCCGCAATCGTCCCACACATTCAGCAGGGGAGTTGAGCACATGATCAGCAAAGAACTGCTAGAGTTACTGTTTCGGCCCGCCGGCATGCAGCGCTGGAATGACCACATCCGGCCCCACGTGGGTTTCACTGAACTGGACAAACAAGCTCACAAATTCGTGTTCGCCTACATTATAGCCAAGACCGAGGAGACCGACCGGGGAGTCTCCATCTACTGGCAGCGGCTCATCGAGGGAGGCATCTTCGAGTTCCTGCAGCGGGCGATGCTGACCGATCTGAAACCTTATGTATTCAATAAACTGATGGACAATAAAAGCAAAGAACTCAACGCCTGGGTGGTGCAGCAAGTAGAGCCATGGGTCAGCGGGGTTCCGGGAGGATTCCTGCCCAAACTCAAGAACTACCTTGGTAATCCCCAATACGCCTATGCCGAGAAGCGTGTCCTGAAGGCTGCCCATTACCTGGCCACCCGCTGGGAGTTCGAGATTATCCGGCATCTGAATCAGGATATTTTCGATCTGGGCCAAACTGACCAGCGCATAACCAATGAGATCGAGGAATTCTATGATCTGGCGGGGGTGCAGAAACTGTACCTGGCCCGCAAGACTGGCAAGTTCATGGACAAGGTGGGCCAACTGCGCTTTCAGCAGCGCTGGGCTCAGACCCCCCGATTGCCTCAGACTTCGGTACTGGGCCATATGTTGTTGGTAGCCATCATGTGCTACCTGTTCTCTATGGAGATGGGCAGCGGGGAGAAACGGATCTATAACAACTTCATGGCCGGCCTGTGGCACGATCTGCCTGAAGTTCTCACCCGCGACATGGTTTCCCCGGTGAAAAGGTCGGTAGAAGGTTTGGAGGAATTGATCCGGGAGATCGAGAAAAGCCTGCTCATGGAGGAGATTCTGCCCCTGTTGCCGCGCCGCTGGCACCAGGAGATCCTCTACTTCATCGAGGACGAGTTTAACAGCCGGATCATGGTAGACGGCAAAGCCCGCAAGGTGACCTCGGCGGCCATCAGCAAGAAATATGACACCGATCTGGATAATCCCCTGGATGGCGAATTGGTGCGGGCTTGCGACCAGCTGGCCGCCTATATCGAGGCGGCCTTATCGATTAATTACGGATTGCAAGCACCGGAACTGGTGCAGGGCAAGCAGACTATATATGAGCGCTGGTCGTCCACCAAGGTTTGCCAGGTGGATTTCCAGACCTATTTCGACTATTTCGCCTGATAGCACTGCAGTTGGTCAGCAGCGGCCAGACCCTTCTGGCTGCAGAACAGGGAGGGATGCGACAAATGGGTAAACTCTTGGTTATCCAGGGGGACATCACCACACAGGAAGTCGATGCCATCGTCAATGCCGCCAATAATTCCTTACTGGGCGGCGGGGGAGTCGACGGCGCCATCCACCGGGCAGCGGGTCCGCAGTTGTTGCATGAGTGCCGCACTTTGGGGGGCTGCCAGACCGGCGAGGCCAAAGTGACCCGTGGTTACAATCTGCCTGCTCAGTGGGTTATCCATACGGTGGGGCCAATCTGGAGAGGGGGCGCTTATAACGAAGACCAGTTGCTGGCCAGCTGCTATCGCAATTCGCTGGCTCAGGCGATTCAGCTGGGTGTTAAAACCATCGCCTTTCCTTCCATCAGTACCGGCATCTATAGTTTCCCGGTGCAACAGGCCGCTCGCATAGCCATCCGAGAGTTTGCCCACTTCCTGGACCGGGACCAAACCATCGCTGAAATCAGTATGGTGGCTTTCGATGCCAACACTTTTGGACATTATAAGCAGGAAGCAGAACGGGCCGGGTTGTTGAGGGAAGACCCACCGATTGGGAAAAATTGAATCTACAGGAGGCAGGCATTTGACGATCAGCCGTGAAACACTTGTGGTACTGGAAGACATGGAAGGGGAGCGCTTGGATTCTTTTGTAGCCGAAGTTCTGGTGGACCTGTCTCGTTCCACCGTGCAGAACCTGATCAAGGCCGGTCAGGTGAGAGTCGATGGGAAGAAGGTCAGGCCCAGCTATCGAGTTGGGCAAGGACAACAGGTGGAGGTTGAACTGCCGGTCCCGCAGCCGGTGGAGATCACCCCCGAAAATATTCCGCTGACTATTATATACCAGGACCAGGACCTGGCGGTCATCGACAAGCCCAAAGGGATGGTGGTTCATCCCGCCCACGGCAACTGGGAACACACCCTGGTCAATGCCTTGCTTTACCACATCAAGGACTTGTCGGGCATCAACGGGGAACTTCGACCGGGTATCGTCCACCGTCTCGATAAGGATACCTCCGGGGTGATGGTGGTGGCTAAAAACGATGTGGCCCACCGGGGACTGGCCGAACAGATAAAAGAACATCACATCAAGCGTGAATATATCGCCTTGGTCCATGGAGTGATAAAGGAAAACCTGGGCACCATCGATGCCCCCATCGGCCGCAGTAAACTGGATCGCAAAAAGATGGCGGTGGTCAAGAATGGCCGCCCTGCCCTGAGCAATTATGAAGTCCTGCGCCGTTTCGGCAATTATTCCCTCCTCAGAGTCAGCCTGATGACCGGCCGCACCCACCAGATCCGGGTGCACTTTGCCCATACAAAGCACGCGGTGGTAGGGGATCCCTTATACGGATCAGCGAAAAAACATTTCGGCCTGGATTCACAGGCACTGCACGCTCAGCTATTAGGGTTTCACCACCCCCGCACCGGTGACTATATGGAATTCACCAGTCCCTTGCCGTCATATTTTGTCGAGATCATAACCCGGCTGGAGCTGGATGGTTGAAGTTGACATCGTCTCCCGGCTTGATTAGAATTTGATAAGAACCTTTAAGTTGGCTCCGTGAGGCTAGCAAGGATTTAGCGGTTTGGATACCTGCCTTCGGCTTGACGAAGGCAGGTTTTTGAATTTTCATCAGTGCTTGGCTGGGGAGTGTCCCGCGAGAGGAGGCAATAGGGTGGAACTGCTGGAGAAGAAGGTCATAATGGACGAGATCGCCATCAAGAGAGCTATCACCCGCATAGCCCATGAGATCATCGAAAAAAACAAGGGGGTGACCAGGGTGGCGCTGATCGGAATCCGGCGTCGGGGGGGGCCTTTGGCGCTACGATTGGCCGATCAGATCGAGACTATCGAAGGGGTTAAAGTTCCCGTGGGGATCCTGGATATTACTCTGTACCGGGATGATCTGACTACCCTTTCGTCGCAACCCCAAGTACATAGAACTGAGGTCTTCTTTGATATTAATGATATGAACATCATCCTGGTAGATGATGTGATGTATACCGGGAGGACAGTCCGGGCGGCCATGGATGCGCTCATCGACCTGGGCCGGCCCCGCAGTATCCAACTAGCAGTGCTGGTCGACCGGGGCCACCGGGAATTACCCATCCGGGCGGATTACATAGGCAAAAACCTCCCTACCTCCCGTAATGAAGTCATCTCAGTGCTGGTCAAGGAGATAGACAACAAAGAGGAGGTTGTACTCCAGGAGATAGTAGACCAGTGATGAACCACCCTTTAACCTAGTCCCGAGAGGCTGGCAAGGGAAGAAACCAAGATGATAAGCCTTTCCTGTCAGCCCGCAGTGAAAGGCTTTTTATTTTGGACAGCAAGGAGGCTTAGTAGTGAAATTCGAGCACAAAGACCTGTTGGGCATGAAGCAATTGAATCGCGAAGAAGTAGAGCTTATCCTGGATACGGCCGTGCCCATGAAAGACATCATCCGGCGGGACATCAAGAAGGTGCCAGCTTTACGAGGCAAGGCCATGGTGACAGTCTTCTATGAAAACAGCACCCGCACCCGCACCTCTTTTGAGATTGCGGGCAAATATCTAAGCGCCGATACCGTCAACCTGGCGGTCTCCACCAGCAGCGTGCAGAAGGGGGAAACCCTG
>JAQVXF010000141.1 GCA_028709355.1 Syntrophomonas sp. | reverse complement strand
GCCCTTGGGTTTGAGGGACCGGGCCATGCTGGAACTGATCTATGGGACCGGGATACGGGTTTCCGAGCTGCTTTCGGTACAGCTGGAGGACTTGAATATGATGGCCGGTTTCCTCCGCTGTGTGGGCAAGGGGCGCAAGGAGAGGATTATACCAGTCAACCAGACCTCCATTAAATGGGTACAGAGATACCTGGCCAGGTCCCGCCCCCTGCTGGTCAAAGGGGGGATGGACCGCACCATGTTTCTTAATGCCCACGGCCGGAAAATGACCCGGCAGGGATTTTTCAAGATCCTGGCCCAGCATGGTGCCAGGGCGGATATCGGCAAGGACCTGACTCCGCACACCCTGCGCCATTCCTTTGCTACTCACCTTCTTGAGAATGGGGCCGATCTTCGGGCTGTCCAGGAGATGTTGGGTCATTCGGATATTTCGACGACTCAGATATACACACACCTGACCAAGAGCCGCCTGCGGGAAGTATATCACCAGTGTCATCCCCGGGCTTGATTATGGTGCCATTGGGTTCCAAACAAGGAGGTATATGCCGATGGGAAGGAAAGCTATTTTGATTGTCCTGGACAGTGTCGGGATAGGTGCCGCTGAGGACAGTTGCCTCTATGGAGACGCGGAATGCAACACTCTTAGACACATAGCTGAGTCGGGGGGATTGGACTTGCCCAATTTGCAAAACTTGGGGCTGGGCAACCTGGATAAGTTGCCAGGAGTGGAACCTGTGGTCCAGCCCTTGGGGGCCTTCGGCAAGATGGTAGAGAAGTCCAAAGGTAAGGACACCACCACCGGTCACTGGGAGATGATGGGAGTGGTATTGGAGCAGCCTTTCCCCACTTATCCCGGTGGCTTCCCGCCCGAACTTATCAAGGAATTCGAGGCCCGGATTGGACGCAAGACGCTGGGCAATGTGGTTGCCTCGGGGACAGAGATAATCCAACGATTGGGGCAGCAACACGTGGAAACCGGCTGCCCAATAGTTTATACGTCGGCAGACAGTGTCTTCCAAGTGGCGGCCCATGAAGAGGTGGTCGGCTTGGAAGAACTCTATCGCATATGTGAAATTGCCCGCCAGATGTTACAGGGAGAACACGGGGTGGGCCGAGTTATCGCCCGGCCTTTTGTTGGTTCGGGCGAAGAATTCATACGAACTCCCCACCGGCACGACTTTTCCCGGGAACCAGCTGTCAATATCCTGGATGATATCATCGCGACCGGCCAAAAGGTGGTCGGGATAGGCAAGATCAAGGATATATTTGCCGGGAGAGGGGTCAGCGAGAGCTATCCCACCAAGAACAATGTGGACGGCATGGCAAAAATTATGGAGGTAATGGCCCAGGATTTCACCGGGCTGGTTTTTGTCAACCTGGTGGACTTCGACCAGTTATACGGACATCGTAACGACGTCGAAGGTTACCGGGCTGCGCTGCAGGAATTCGACACCTGGCTGCCTCAGCTGCTGGGAGTCATGGGACCCGAAGATCTGCTGCTGATCACCGCCGATCATGGCTGCGACCCGACCACCATCGGGACGGACCACACCCGGGAGATGGTTCCCTTATTGGTATGGGGACCAGGAATCAAGGCGGGAGTGGACCTGGGCATACGTGAATCTTTTGCCGATGCCGGCCAGACTATAGCTGAATTCTTGCAGGTTATCCCGCATACCAAGACGGGACAGAGTTTTTGGGAATTGATCAAAGCTTGAACCGAAATCAAAACCACCTTCAAAGACAGTGTTAACGGGACATGTGCCCACCGATGGGTTAAGTACATGGGAAAGAAGCAGCGCAACCGCAGCGGATAATAGTGGCAAAACCTTATCTATGATCATGATTATGGATGTAATGGGCCAATGGTACATTAAATCAGGAGCTGTTGATAGAATGAGAATGGTCGATATCATACAAAAGAAGAAAGACGGGGGGAGATTGACCCGGGAGGAGATCGACTATTTTGTCAACGGTTATACTCGGGGGGAAATACCTGACTATCAGATGTCGGCTTTACTGATGGCGATCTGTTTCCGGGGGATGACCCAAGGGGAGACATCGGAATTGACCATGGCCTACGTGAATTCGGGGGAAATCCTGGATTTATCAAGGATCGAAGGGATCAAAGTAGACAAACATTCCACCGGCGGAGTAGGGGACAAGGTCAGCATAATCGTTATCCCCCTGGTGGCTTCGGTGGGAGTCCCGGTAGCCAAGATGAGCGGCCGGGGATTAGGCCATACCGGCGGAACCATAGACAAACTGGAGTCAATCCGCGGCTTCAACACTGCTTTAAGTCAAGAGCAGTTCGTGGCCAATGTCAACCGTTTCAAGATGGCTATCGCCGGGCAGTCAGCGGATTTGACCCCGGCCGACAAGAAGATATATGCCCTGCGGGATGTCACCGCCACCATCGACAGCATACCCTTGATAGCCAGTTCGGTGATGAGTAAAAAGATCGCCTCCGGTGCGGATGCCATCGTCCTGGATGTCAAGGTTGGTTCCGGCGCCTTCATGAAGACCATCGCCGAAGCCCGGGAGTTGTCCGCTGCCATGGTCGAGATCGGGAGAAGCCTGGACCGGGAGATAGTGGCGGTCATCTCTGACATGAGTCAGCCTTTGGGGCACCAAGTTGGCAATGCTTTGGAAATCAAGGAAGTGATAGAGGTATTAAAGGGCGGCGGGGCTGAAGATTTGACTTTGGTCTCTTTGACGATAGCTTCACATATGGCAGTATTGGGCGGAGCCTTCAAGGATTTTGACTCCGCCTATCAGACATTGGCGGAGATAATCAGCTCCGGGCAGGCGCTTGCTAAACTGAGACAATTGGTCGAGATCCAAGGGGGAGAGGTGGACCTGATCGACCATCCCGATCATTTGCCCAGTGCCCGGCATCAGATCGAGATCAAATCTCCCCGCAACGGTTTCGTACATGGGATCGAGGCTGACGGCATCGGAACAGCAGCCATGCTGCTGGGCGCAGGCAGAAGGACCAAGGAAGACAGCGTCGATTACGCCGCGGGCATTACTCTGATCAAAAAAGTGGGAGACAAGGTTAGGATGGGCCAGACCTTGTGTATCCTCCATACCAACCTGGAGGAATGGCAGGAGGCGGAATCGATAGCCGGCCAGTCGTATAAGATAAATGCACTGGCTCCGGGTGAACCAATATACATATATGAAGTGCTCAAATAAGATCCGGGGGATCAAGCATTATCTGTCCAACCAGACAGTCGTTGTAGAGGGTAACGCCGCTGCGCTCCCCTTATTTTTGGAGCTATCAGTTTCAACAGTAGCTGGAGCCAAGGCGAGAGGGGTCGACGACGGGACTAGGGTGCTGACTTGGCTCCAATGGCCTGCCCAGCCGGATTATTGACTGAAAGGTAGTTGAAAAGCGAATTCCGGCTGTGCTAGAATCACAATAGTATCGAAAAATAATGAGATTAGAGGAGCGAAGCAGAGATGAGAAGAGATGAGATGACCAAGATTATTTTGCCCGAAGACAGGTTGCCCCAATCCTGGTACAATGTCCAGGCCGATATGCCCACCCCTCTCTCCCCCGCATTGCACCCCGGCACCAAGCAACCGCTGGGTCCCGAGGACCTGGCGCCGTTATTCCCGATGGGACTGATTGCCCAGGAGGTTTCCACCGAGCGCTATATCGAGATACCCGACGAAGTCAGGGAGTTGTATAAGCTGTGGAGACCATCTCCCTTGTATCGGGCGCATGGATTGGAGAAGGCCCTGGACACCCCCTGCCGGATCTACTATAAATACGAGGGTGTAAGCCCGGTGGGGAGCCATAAGCTGAATTCTGCTCTTCCACAAGTCTATTACAACAAGGCAGAAGGAATTACCCGGCTTACCACCGAAACCGGGGCTGGTCAATGGGGCACCGCCCTATCGCTGGCCTGCAAACTGTTTGGATTAGAATGTATGGTTTATATGGTGCGGGTCAGCTACGAACAAAAGCCCTATCGGCGAATGATAATGAATGTATACGGAGCCAATTGCGTACCCAGCCCCAGCGATCTCACCGAGAGTGGTCGGTCGGAACTGGCCAAGCATCCGGATACCCCGGGTACCTTGGCTATAGCCATCAGTGAAGCGGTCGAAGA
>JAQVXF010000140.1 GCA_028709355.1 Syntrophomonas sp. | reverse complement strand
GAAATGAATGGCGTTCTCCGCCGTCCAGGCTCCGCTTTCTCCGGCCCTTTGGTAGGTCGGGTACAAGGAGTCCTGGACGGTTTCCCCATGCAGATGGAAATGGTGGTCCGCATCCCCGCCCTTCTTAACGATCAACCAGTAATAAGCCCCGCTCACCAGGTCAGATATATCTACCGGGATGCTGAAATAGCCCTTGCTGGTTGGCATAAACTCTTTGGGCAGCACCATATACCTCAGCAACGATCCTATTGCTGAGCCGTCCGGATTGAACCCGTCCCGGACTTCAAGGATGAGATCTGCTCCCTGGCCGTGCTTGATAATTTCAAATACCGCTCTAGCTATTGAAGCATCCGCATCCGCCTTGAAGCGCACCGCATGATCATAGCCGGCACAATCATACTCGGCGATACCAGCACCGTTTTTACCATCAAAAGCGGTGCCTTCATAAACATGCGAGAATTCCTGCATCACCATCCACGAGTTGGCCAGGTTTTCATCGATCACTGTCTGGCCGCTTTCAGCCGCAAACAACATTTCACTACCCCCCTACTGCAGCGTCAACCTGCATTCAACCGTCAGTATCATCTGGTTTTCCTTGCCCCAGGGCACTTTCAAGAGATTAAACATGGTGCCCGAACCGGGGGCATCGGTGGCGTCAGTAAATATGCAGGTCTTTTGGTGCTGCCCATTGCCTTCTCCGGCTAAGAGCACCGTCCTGAGCCTTATGGCATTGCCCAATTGGGTTACCACTGATACCGATTTGCGAAAAACCTCAGCAATGGTATCCCCTTCCGCTATGTCGTCGCCGATAACCAGGTAGGGGCTGGACAGGCCTGCAACCTTCTGCGCAGCTATACCTAATCCGGCACTGGTTACATAGTTCTGCAAAGGACCGATCACGGTTCCGTCTTCATATTCCAAATACCACTCCGACTTCAAACTGATGGTTTCCTTCATATTTACACCACCCCATACTGGCCCAATACCACGGTCAGGCCCACAACTGAATCCGCCTCTTGCGGCGATTTGTAGTTAAATACCCGCACCGCGGTCTTGTTATAAGCCCTGAATTTAAGAAAACCCGGGAACGGTACCGTAACCGCTTTTGAAAAGTCTACATCCGTCCATTGGCTCCACTGGCTGCCGTCGGTGCTCACCGAGATCTGCAGTCCCCGGGGCAGAGACATGGCTTGAGTTTGGGGATAGATCCGGGCTAAGCTGCCGATTGTTGGTATGGCCGCGCTTTCCGGTTGAGGAATAGAAGTAAGCCCCCACTTATGCATTTCCCATATCATTGACATAGGTGTTCCTCCTAAGCGCCATCCTCGGCTGTTATTACCGCCAGTACCGACCAAAGGCCGACTACGGTATTGGTAATCTGTTTAATACTAAAACCTTCACCCGGCCTGATACACAATGGTTTAATGTCTATCCCCCGGGGTATCATGTTGAAATCCATTAAAGGTGTGGCATTAAGTGTGAGGGGTATCTCATCGTTGTTCAGGGTTACCGGCCACATTATAGCCCCCTCCGCAATAGTGGCCCCGGTGGCAATATGGATCCCGGCTGCCAAATCCACATCCGCCGTATCGGCTTTTTGCGGGGTGATGGCCGTGCCACCGCTCTGGCTGGTGGTGCGCATGAAATCCAGTTCCACCCCTACCCCGGTAAGCGAGGTCAGGGACATATTGATGATCGATAGCCTGGGTATCCTGATCAGATGGCCGCTGCCGGCATCGTTATATATAGAAAACAAATGCTTGTTCTGGGCCAGAGCCACACTGGGTGCCAGACAATAAAAGGTGGGCAGCCCGTGCCAGGCTACATACTGTTCATAACCGGCCCCGCCTTCGATGGCCCGGTAACGCGCGTTCAGCTTTTTCCCGGTACTGTCGGGGGGTACCTGTATATATCCGCCCGCCATTAAATCAACCTCCCATCGTTAATGCGCTGCTGCGGCAGGCCTCCACCAACCATGGCCGGTGCCTGACGGTGGTCAGCAGCATGTCTTGAATAGCAATAGCTTCAGTTCCATAGACAAACTTATGGATCAGTTTGGTATCGTTCATCTTCCGCTTCTGCTGGGCTGAAACCAGCGCTTTGAGAAAATCAGCGATCCCCAGCAACCGGCCTCCGTATTCGACGGTAAAAAGCCAAACCCCGGCTTCGCTTAAGCTGATTACTACCTTCTGTACCAGGAAATCTGAGTTTATGCCCCGCTCGGGCAGTTCGATGGCAACCAGCTGGCCGGGCGACCAGCCCGGCACCGCGGTAGTGAAGCTGCCGCTGGTCTTAGGATTGGCCCATTCCCTGAGGTCAGCATTGCCAGCCGATTCAGCCGCTTCTATGGTCACCAGGGTATCGTCTTTGATCTGGTGTTCATACACCCCGTCTCCGCCTTCCAAGGCGGCCAGGGAAGCCTGGCTGGCCAGATCGTCGACTACGGTGATGACATCGATACTCTGGCGGGCACTCAACGCCATAGTCATCCCGCTGGCCGGGGTATTAGTCCCCGCCGAACAGCGCAGATAGCCATCACCGGTGTTCACCAGGTAGTCCTTGGTGTCTTCCTCATCTACCCCTTCAACGCCTATACTTGTGACCACTCCGCCCACCTGCAAACTGCATTCCCGGGGTGTCCAGGGGAGCACCCAGATGCGGGCTGCCCCATCCGCCTTCCACTCGATAGTCTGCAGGTCGGATAACATGCTGCCACCCAGCACATAGACCCGGTTGCGCAGTCCCAAGTGGTCAATGCTGACTTTGAAATTGCTGAAGCGTCCCCCCGGCTGCAGACTCATGGGGGCCGGTGTACCCATCTCGCCCGGGTCAAAAAAATGGACCACCTTGTAATGGTCCACATACCACTGCCAGCCGATATAGCCGCACAGCCACTTCAAGCATTCCGACGGCATTATATAATTAAAGTCGGTGCCGGTGGATTCTACCAAGGGGGCTCCGCTGGCTACTCCGGCCGCCGAAAATCCCGGACAATATTTGTTCAGGATATCGCGCACGATGGCATCCGCGCTCCAGCCCAGGTAGGTTTCCACCACCAGCTTTTTATTCATCTGCAGGGTGTAGTCCTGACAGTCCACCTTCCATACCAGCGGAGCCTTGCTGTTGATCAGTTCCACCCGGTCGATAATCCCGGCAAAAAACCTCGGTTCGGCCTGGGCAGTATCCTCGATTATTACTTCACTGCCCTGCACAGGCTTCTCACCCTTGAGGGCAAATGAACAGCTGTCGACCTGATAGGTCAGGATCTGGCTGATGCTAAGGCTCCCCCGGCGGTAGTCGGCCCAGCGGTTGTTTCCGGCAATATTAAGAATTTTAGCCACTGAAACGCACCCCCTTGGCAAGCAAGGTGCGGTAGATTTGCTCTCCGGCGTCGGAAGTTCCACCATTAACCGTTATGTCAATTTTGTTGACGATGGTAGAACTGGTGCTCGAGGTATTGGCGGTGAGGACACTCAACGCTGATGGGGCAGCCCCTAATAAAGCGCCCTGCAGCCCAAGGTTGCTCAGATTACCTTTTAAGGTGCTGTAGGCCTCCGTTATATCGTCCACCCCGACTTTAATCTTGTCTACCAGCGACGGGGAGTTGCGCTGATTGGGATCCATGCCGGAACCCATGATGCTTCTGACCTCGTCCATGACATCCCGCAAGGAGTTCATTCTGGACCTGATACCCCGGATCAGTTCGCTCATAGCTTGGATACCATACCCGGCCGATTTTTTTACTATCTCTTCGTATTTCTTTTCTATCGCCGCGATGGTCTCGGCAGCGTTCTTTTTGATCTCCCCGTTCTTTTCTTCCCAGGCCTTTTTGTATTTAGCCAACTCCTCATCGGCCTTGGCTTTCATCTCCAGCAGTTTGTTCTGCATTTCGATCGTCTGCTGGCTGAGTTGATTCTGGGTTTCCATCCTGATCTCGCTCAAGCGCTGGCTCAAGTCGACCCGGGCCTGCCGCATTTCGATGTTAGCTTCCGCCCGGGCCTGGGCGTTTTTGGTTTTCCAAAGGCTCACATATTTACCCAGTTCTTCAGTGGTCAGGGTGTTTAAGGCGGTGATCTGGGGAGCCGCCTTGACCCCCATCTGCCGCAGTTCGTCAATCAGCCCCTGGTCAACCCCCTTA